>JAPLLI010000019.1 GCA_026387615.1 Nitrospirota bacterium | reverse complement strand
CCGACGACGTCCACATGATGCTTGGGCCGCTTCAGAACCGCTTCCGAGACGGGGCGGATCTCGTGATAGGCCCCGTAAAGGCTCGGCCGGATCAAGTCGTTCATCGCCGCATCGACGATGAGGAACCGTTTCGCTTCGCCGTCCTTCCGATACAACACCTTCGTCACGAGGATGCCGGCGTTGCCGACGATGACGCGGCCCGGCTCCATAATGAGGGTCACATTCAAATCCTTCAGCAAGGGCGAGACGGCATCCGCAAGATCCTGCGGCAGGGGCGGCGTTTCATCCGAATAGGTAATGCCGAGCCCGCCGCCAATATTGACATACCGGATATTGATGCCCTGTTGCTTCAAGGCTGCGACCAAGGCCACCACCTTCTTCACCGCCTCGACGAAGGGGGTCACTTCGGTCAGTTGCGACCCGATATGTTTATGCACCCCGACGACATCGATGTTGGCAAGCGAGGAAGCCAGCGTAAATTCTTCGAGCGCCCGGTCGGCGGCGATCCCGAACTTGCTCTTCTTGAGACCGGTCGAAATATAGGGATGCGTTTTCGGGTCGATATCGGGATTGATGCGCAGGGCGACCCGCGCCTTGACTCCGACGGATTTCGCCACTTCATTGATCGCCTGCAGCTCGGCCGACGACTCGACATTGAACATGAGGATGTCGGCCTTCAAGGCCTCGCGAATCTCCTCATGGTTCTTGCCGACGCCCGCAAATACAATCTTCGAGGGAGGCACACCAGCCTTGAGCGCCCGAAACAATTCTCCGCCCGACACAATATCCACTCCGCTCCCCTACTTCGCCATGAGTCGGAGGATCGCGATATTGGAGTTGGACTTCATGGCGAAGGCAATCACATGGGGCAGGCTCTTGAAGGCTCCGTCATAGGCCCGGAAATGGCGCACGAGCGTCGCGTAGCTATAGATATAGCAGGGCGTGCCGACCTCTTTCGCAATCCGGCTGACCGGCACCTGCTCACAGTAGAGCTCACCGTCTCGATATTCAAAATTATTCATCCTGCACAATCCTCATGAAGAAGTTCGAAGCCGGTGAGCGAAAGGCCCTCCGACGGCGCCATCGCGACTAACGAGTCCCCACTGGTCGCAGCGGGGGAAGATCCACATCCTGTCCTTCTAGCAATAGCAATTGATCCACCGGCAGATCAGGGAGCTCCTCTCCGGCTGCGGCTTTACGCTGGCGTAACAACTCCAGCTTCTCTTTCTTCTTTTGTTCTTTAATCGTCAAATCCACACCGACATTTTCAGGAGGAATCGGCGGCCCCACGTTCCCGCACCCGGCCACCGTTCCCGCCAGCATTCCAACCAGGACCCATGTGACGCCCTGCAAGGAAACGTTCATGAGAGCCTCCGCTCCAGCTCTTTGATCCGCTGCTCGACTCGTGCGCTGGCAGTCCCGCCTATTTGGGACTTCTGGTCGATCGCGGACATGACCGTCAACCGTGCAAACAGACCCTTTTCAATACGAGCGGAAAATTCCCGCAATTCTTTGAGCGAGAAGTCCGTCAGTTCACGGCCTTGATCCAAGGCGGCCCGCACCACACGGCCCGTGATCGCATGGGCTTCCCGAAACGGCACCCCTCGGCCCACGAGATAGTCCGCCACCTCCGTCGCCAACATTCCGCCACCCTGCACTGCCTGCTTGAGGACCTCCCGATTCACGGTGAGGCGGCGCATCAGTTCCGTCAAGACCTCCACCGAGGCGGCAACGGTATCGAGAGCATCGAACAAGGCCGGCTTATCCTCTTGGAGATCTCGATTGTAACTTAAGGGCAAGGCCTTGAGAGTCGTCAACAGATTCACTAAATGACCATAGACCCGTCCTGTTTTGCCCCGCACCAGTTCCGGCACATCGGGATTCTTCTT
>JAPLLI010000273.1 GCA_026387615.1 Nitrospirota bacterium | reverse complement strand
CAGTCCCTCGACCAATGTGTGGAGGGACGAGGGACCCAGACCTTAACCATCCGTTGCAGCCGGACCTATCCGCACGGCGGCCAGCGCGATAACTACTATCCGTAGAGGAGCGGCACCCATGGCCCAGGCGCTTGATGATCTCTTAGAAGCACTCGAGGATGCCGACGATGCCACCCGCGAAGAGGCGGCCAAGGCCCTCGCCGAACTGGCAAATCCCGCCACTTTGGATGCGCTGATCGGCGCCTGCGGGGACGAGTATTGGGCGGTGCGGGCCCATGCGGGCCGGGCCGTGGCCAAGATCGGCGGGCCCAAAGCCGTGGAAGCGCTCATCGTCCTGTTCAACGACTCCACCATGGATGTGCGGAACGATGCCGTCGAGGCCATGGCCTCGATGGGGGCCGTGACGGTCGATCGCCTGATCGCCGCATTGAAGGACGAGCGGTGGCGCGTCCGTGAACATGCCGCAAAGGCCTGTGGCGAAATCAAAGACCTGAAAGCCGTCGAGGCCCTCATGCTCGTCTGTCGCGATCGCGACGGCGCCGTGAAGAGCGCGGCGGCAGAGGCGTTGGGCAAGATCCGCGATCCCAAAGCGATCCCGGCCCTGACCAAACTATTCCGCGATCCCTCGAAAACCGTGCGAGAAACGGCCGGGACCGCCCTCATTTCGATCGGCCAGCCGTCCGTCGATCCGCTGATGGAATGTCTCACGGATAAAGATTTTATCGTCCGGTGCCATGCAGCCCGCGCGCTCGGCGGGATGACCACCGACTATCAAATCGGCCGGACATGGGTGCGAGATTCCAAGGTCGTCGACATTCTGATTGCCACGTTGAAAGATCCGGACCGGGCCGTCCGCGAAGATGCCACGATCGCCCTGGGCCAGATCGGCGATCCGCGGGCCATCGATGCCTTGATTGAAGCGATGAAGGACGGGGTGGTGAAGCGGCATGCCATTGCGTCGCTTGGCATGATCGGCGATCCTCGTGCCCTGCCTCCGGTGCTGGATGCGTTGAAGGGTAAGGGCATCAGGCAGGATGGGACTCCGACGCCCGGTTGTATCGTCAGCGAAGACGCTTTCATCAAGGAAGCGGCGGCGACGGCGCTGGGCCAGTTCCGCGATCCGCGCGTCATTCCCGATTTGATCATGCTGCTGAAGGACGGCGTCTTGCGTGAAAAGGCCAGCGCCGCCTTGGCGACCATCGGCGATACAGCGATCGAGCCTCTGATTGCCTTTTTGTATGATCCGAAAGCCTCTGAAGTGATCAAAGAAGGGGAGCGGGTGCTCTCCTACGCCTCGGTCCGACTGACGGCCAAAGACGCCTTGCGGCAATTGACGCTGGAGACGCTGGAGAAGTTGGGCTGGATGCCGGCGCCGGAAGATATCACCGTCAATTCGAGCGTGGTCGACAATGCCAGGGTGGATATGCCCCTTGGCGATACGGGCCGATTCGGTCCGTCGGGAGATTTTGCTCAACGAGGTTAATAGGCTACGAACGATATGGCAGACGCAGTCGCCGAGCAGATCGCCGCTCTCAAAGACGAGGACTGGGCGATTCGTGAAGAAGCCGCCACGATTCTGGGCCGGCTTCAGGATCCAAGGGCGGTGGCCCCGCTGGTTTCTGTGCTGCGTGACGGGGATCGCGCGGTGCGCGATGCCGCAATCGGCGCCCTCTTGGCGATCGGAGAGCCGGCGGTGATGACGTTGGGCACCTGCCTGTCTGATCCCGCGCTCACTGTTCAGGAATTGGCCTCGTCGGTGTTGGCCACCATTGCCGATGCGCGGGTGCTCACGCCATTGATCAAGGCGCTCAAGAGTCCCGACTGGATCGTGCGGATGCATGCGGCCAAGGCGTTGGGTCGGATTCACGATCCCGGATCGGTGGCGCCGCTAGTGCCGTTGTTGCAGGACAAGGTCAAGGCCGTGCGCGAGGAAACTTCGACGGCCCTTGCGGTAATCGGGGAGGCGGCCCTCTCGTCGTTGCTCGACGCGCTGACCCATACGGAATGGCTGGTGCGGCTGCATGCGGTCGAGGCCTTGGGAAAAACTAGGTCTCCGGAAGCGGTGGAGCCACTCCTGTCGGTGCTCTTCAACGATCGGGACCGGGCCGTTCGCGAGGATGCCGTCCGCGCATTGGGGCAGATCGGGGATGTGCGAGCCGTCGAGTTTCTGGTGACGGCGATGAACACGACTGGGCTGCGGCCTCTGGCGGTTGAGGCGTTGGGCCGGATCGGTCACCGGTCCGCGGTGCCCGTGTTGATTGCGGTCATTGAGCGAGTGGATCAACCGGAGGCTGCGCGCCCGATCGATGGCTGTGGCGATCAGTGGGATGAAGAAATCCTGACGATGGGCGCGGCAGTCAGGGCTTTGGGCACGATCCGGGACGAAGCGGCCATTCCGTCGCTCATGAAGGCGCTTCGCTATACGGTGACGCGGGCGGAAGCCGCCGAGGCGTTGACCCGATTCGGAGGCGCCGTGATTGCGCCGCTGTTGGCGGTGCTGGCGCGTGAATCGGATGACAATATTCTGTACCATGTCAAAGATACCCTGGCCAGAGTAGGCTGGCGGGCTGGGCGGGTGTAGCGGGCCGCGGAAATAGTATGTCGAAAGAAACAATTGAAACGCTGGTATCCGAACTCGTCCACGAAGAGGATTGGCGGCGGATGAGAGCGACGGCGGCCTGCCTGTCCGGCGGCCCCCGCGCGGTGCAGGCGTTGGTCGAGGTGCTGGCGACCGGTGCGCCGACGTTGAAGGCCGAGGCGGCGGCGATGTTGGCTCGCGTGAACGACCCGCAAGCCGGCGTGCCTCTGGTTAGTTTGCTCCGCGATGAAGATGCCGCGGTCCGCAAGGCCGGTGCATCAGCCTTGGAGCATATGGCCGGGGTGCTGGACGAGACGACTGCCGCGGCTCTGACCTCGCTGCTCTATGAATCGAAGGATGAGCAGATTCGTCTGGTGGCGTCGCAGTTGTTGGGGGTCATCCCCAATGCCATCGTCCCGTTGAGCGAGATGTTGATCCACCCAGATCCGGAAGCGCAGATCATGGCCGCGACGATGTTGGAGCGTCTGCTCGATCCCCGGTCGTCGGATGCTTTTATTACGGCTATGGGTCAGCCAGCCATTCGCGATATTGCCGTGCGGACGCTGAAGAAGTTGACCGCCATTCGTGAGCGCATCAACGAGGTGTTCGACAATCTTCGCGAGATTGAAGAACTGAGCGAACGGGAAGAGGCTCGCATGAGCACCGTGATCAATCTGCTGGCCATCGGTCGTCCGAGCGTGGAGATCTTAATCGAGTATCTTGAGGACGATGATTGGGTCATCCGTGAAGCCGCGGCCGACTTGCTGGGCAAGATCGGCGATGTGCGCGCGGTGGAGCCCTTGATGGAGCGGCTGCGGAGCGATAAGGATACGGGCGTGAAGGAGCTGGCGATGAAGTCGTTGGGCTTGATCGGCGATGCCAGGCCGGCGCAACTCTATATCGAGGCCATTCCCATTCGACCCCTGCGGGTCTTTGCCATGGAAGCTTTGGCCAAAGTGAAGGATGTGGAAGTGCTGCGTCCGTACAAAGAATTGTTCGACCGGTTGAGGACAGACCGGGATGGCCTCGTCGCATACAATTCCGGCTTGATTGCCGATAAACTGGAAGCGCTCGACGGGACGCCTGTCGGGAGTCAGGGAGGGCAGGACGACGATGAGTGATCATGTGCAGGCAGAACGGATCGAGCAACTGATCGGAGCTCTTCGAGACGACAACGAAGCGCTCCGCGACCATGCGATTGCCAGTTTGAGTCAGGTGGGTGAGGACGCGGTGGGGCCGCTGATCGCACTCATGGCGGACGAAGATGTGTTGATTAGGGAAGCGGCGACCAGCGCGATCGTGCGGATCGGTCCCACCGTCGTCGATCCCTTGATCGAGGCGTTGACGGACGATGAATGGGCCATTCGCGAGCAGGCGGCGGCGGGGTTGGGGAAGCTGAAGGACCCGCGGGGCATCGATCCCCTCGTGAAGGCGTTGAAGGACAAGGATGGCGCGGTGCGGACCGCTGCCGTGTGGGCGCTGGAGCGCATCGGCGATGCTCGGGCGATGCCGGGATTGATCGAGGCACTGACCGATAATACGGTGCGCGAGGACGTGGCGCGGGTGCTGAAAAAGATCGGCGATGCGCGGGCCGTGGACGCTTTGATCGAGGGACTCTTGGGCAATAATTGGATGGTGCGGCGCCATGCGGCTGAAGCGCTGGGCAAGATCGGCGATGCCCGTGGAGTCGGTCCTTTGATCGAATCGCTCAAGGATGAAGATTGGCTCGTGCGGCGGAATGCGGCGGAGTCGCTTGCGCGGCTTGGGGCGAAGGAGGCGATCGACCCCTTGCTCCCGCTGCTCGAAGATGAGAACACGATGGTGCAGGAAACGGTAGAAGGCGTCTTGGCGAGTTTCGGGTGGAAAGCAAAGCCGTAATCTTTATTTCGAGGTAAAGGATATACATCATGGCGGATGAAGCTCCTCCAAAGTTGATTCAGATTGGTCCGAAGGGTGGCGCGAAGAAGGACGGATTTAACCTCGTCACGGAACGGGTCGTCGCGGTGAACCCTGAGACGAAACAGGTCGAAGTCGAACTGTTGGCCTATGACGGCAAGACGGTCGTGCTGGATGTAGACGATGAGGCGCTTGAAGAGCTGAAGAAGCTCAAGGTGGGAGACGGGGCCACGATCCGCGTCGTTGAAGAAGGCGGCAAGCGGGTTGCCAAGAGTTTTCGGATTCGCGCGAAGGACCCCAATGCCGCGCGGGCTGACGCGATGCTCTTGGATCTGAAAGATAGCCACTGGCTCAATCGGAAATATGCGGCGGAAGTGTTGGGTGAGCTGAAAGAAGTGCGCGCGGTGCGCCCGCTGGTCGATGCCTTGGCGGATGAAGTCGGCGATGTCCGGCAGCGCGCCTACGATTCCTTGATTAAGATCGGCGGGCCGGCGGTGTCCTCGCTCGTGCCCCTGTTGGTCTCGGAGGAGGATGAGATTCGGCAATCCGTGACGGAAATTATCCGGAAGATCGGAAAGCCCGCGGTCGAGCCCTTGGCCACGGCGTTGGCCGATGCCGACGATCGTTTGAAGACCCGGGTGATGAAGGTCTTGGACCGGATGGGCTACAAGCCGAAAACAAAAGAGGAAGCCAAGACCGCCGAAGCGCCGCGACTGACGTAGCGTCCTGCTACATGGGCTGCGAGGGCGACTTGTTGGGCCTCCCGACCGAAATATGCCGGAAGCCGAATCCCGCGATTCGGTCGGGATCGTAGACATTGCGCAAGTCGAAGAAGAGGGGCTGGCGCAAGGCGGTTTTGAGTTTGTCAAAATCGAGGCTTCTGAATTCGTTCCATTCAGTCATGAGGATCAGGGCATCCGCTCCCTTTGCCGCCTCATAGGCGTCTTTGCAGGGCACGAGGCCTGGCACAAGCTGACAGGCTTCCTCCAGTGCGGCCGGGTCGCAGGCGCGAATCGTGGCGCCCTGCTTGATGAGTTCCTGCGCAATCGCCAGGGCCGGAGCATCCCGTAAATCGTTGGTGTTGGGCTTGAAGGAGAGGCCCAGCATCGCGAAGGTCTTGCCCTTGAGTCCCCCCGCCTCCTTCGTAATCTTTTCCACCATCCGGGTCCGCTGTTGCTCGTTGACGAGAGCGGCGGCGCCTGCGATCTGCATGGGGTAGCCGACTCGCTCGCCTGTTTGGACGAGCGCGGCCAGGTCTTTCGGAAAACAGGATCCACCGAATCCCGGTCCCGCATGGAGAAACTTCGAGCCGATCCGGTTGTCGAGCCCCATCCCCTTCGCCACCATCTGCACGTCGGCGCCGACCCGTTCACAGACGGTGGCGATTTCGTTGATGAAGGAAATTTTGGTAGCCAGGAAGGCGTTGGAGGCGTACTTGATCATCTCGGCGGTCGGAATGTCGGTCACGACGAAGGGCGTTTCGATGAGGTAGAGCGGACGATAAAGATCTTTCATGATCGCAATCGCCTGCTCGCTGTCCGCGCCGATGACGACCCGGTTCGGCCGCATGAAGTCTTCGATGGCGGACCCTTCACGAAGAAACTCCGGGTTGGAGACGATGTCGAACCGGAGCTTGTCCGATTGGTTGGCGGTGATCACTTTGCGCAGCGTTTCCCCGGTTCCTACCGGGACGGTCGATTTGGTGACGATGACTTTGTACCCGGTCATGGTTCGGGCGATGCCGCGGCCGACTTCTTCGACATACGAAAGATCGGCTGAGCCATCTGCTCGCGGCGGGGTACCGACGGCAATGAAGATGACCAGGGCCTTATCGACGGCCTTGGCAATGTCGGTGGTGAAGCTGATCCGGTTCTCTCTGATGCCTTTGGCTACGAGTTCCGTGATTCCCGGTTCGTAGAAGGGCACCTCGCCCTTCTCCAGTTTGGCGATCCGTTTAGCGTCGGTGTCCATGCAGGTTACGGTGACGCCGAACTCCGAAAAACAGGCGCCTGTCACTAACCCGACATAGCCGGTTCCAATCACACTGATATGCATGGACTGTGATTCTCCCAATAATTAATCAAGACCGATCCGGGCCGAGTATAGCAACGGGATCGGGGGCGAGCAACGACGTTATTGCCGGTCTTGCCGATTCATGAGGAGCCGCTCGTTGACAGCTGTTCGAGGGCTGAGTACTATTTGCCCCCTCAATCGGACGGACCAATCGTATGGCAAATCAGAGCGGACCCCTTCAGCGACCCCTGGCTGTGATGATGAGCCGGACCCTGTGTGCGATCAGTCCTGACGCAACCTTATTGGAGGCGGCCCGGGTGATGCGCGACGCGAAGGTGGGCGCCTTGCTGGTGCAGGAGTCTGGTCAGTACAGCGGCGTGGTCAGCGAATCGGACTTGGTGCGCAAGGGGATGGCTGAAGGACAGTCGGCAGAGGAGACGCGGGTCCGCGCCGTGATGAGTCGTCCGCTCTTGTCGATCGATAGCGCGGCTTCGGCCCATGAGGCGAGTGAGAAAATGGCGGAACAGGGGATTCGACATCTCGCGGTGTCAGACGAGGGGCACATCGTCGGAATCATTTCTATCCGCGATCTTCTTCGGTACTTCAAGAATTGGGGCGGTTTGTGATCGCCTGAACTTTCCCCCTTTTACCTGATCGCGGTATCCGAGGCCTATGAATCGATCGACGCACATTCCTCGCTGGTTTTTGTTGATGACGGCTCTGATCACCGGTGCCGTCGTCATGGCGCTCGAAATATTAGGCAGCCGATTGTTGGCTCCTGTGTTCGGGAATTCTCTGTTCGTGTGGGGGGCCTTGATCGGAGTGATCCTTGCCGCCATGAGCGGCGGCTATGCCTTTGGCGGTTGGGTCTCCGATCGCTATCGCGGGGCGCAGGTGCTGGCAGGCTTGCTGTTGTTCTCCGGATCCTGGACCTTTTTAATCGCCTGGCTCGGTCAACCGGTGCTCTTTGCTGTGGCGGCGGCGATCGAGGATCCCCGGTGGGGACCCTGCGCGGCGGCGGCGCTGCTCCTGGGGCCGCCGGCCTTCGGCCTGAGCGGTGTGTTGCCGGCCATGTTGCGATTAGCCGTGTCCGACCTTGAATATTTCGGCCGGCATACAGGCCGGATGATTGCCCTCTCGACGATGGGGAGCTTGCTGGGCACCTGGGGGACGGCGTTTTTCTTTCTGTCCTGGATCGGCAGCCAGGCGCTGGTTGCCTGGCTTGGTGCCATTCAGGTGGGCCTTGGTCTCTGGTGGTTGGTCCGGGGGACGACCGTACGGCCCGTCGTCATCGGCTTGCTCGTCCTGTGCGTCGGAGGCCTGGGGGCCGGTGCCTTGTCTCCGATCCAAAAGTTGAAGCAACCGGTGTATCAGGAAGACAGCCCCTATCAGCAAGTCCGCATTCGCGACGATGATCTCTTTCGCTACCTCGTCTTGGACCGGACGTTCCATGCGGTCATGTGGAAGGCGGATCCGGTCACGCTGTTTCTGCCCTATAGCCAATTGATGGTCGCATCCTTGGCCTTGGTGCCAGAGCCGAAGCAGGGCCTGATCCTGGGCCATGGAGGCGGGTCATTGGCCAAATGGCTCGCCTATCGATGGCCTGAGCTTGAGCTGGATGTGGTGGAGTTTGATCCCGTGGTCGTCCGTATGGCCCAAGAATATTTTTCCTACCAGCCTCCTCCCCAGCATCGCGTGCATGTCCGGGACGCCCGGGTCTTCCTGAATTCCACAGAGCGGACTTACGATTTTATTTGGGTCGATGCCTTCGCGCGGCACATGATTCCTTTTCATCTAACTACCGTAGAGTTCTTCGCCGAGTTACGCGCCCATCTGACGCCGAACGGAATCCTGGCGGTGAATCTGGCTTCGTCCGGCGAGGGGGGGGATCTCTTGCGGGCCAATGCAGTCGTGCAGACGATGAGACGGTCGTTTCCCCATATCGAGTCTTTTGCCGTCAAGGGGCCCTGGAAATCGGCTCAGACGAAATCGGAAAATTTGATTTTTTTTGCCGGTGCAGCGCTCGAACTGCATAACCTCACCACCATTGCGGATCAGGTGAACCGGTTGGTTGAGCAGCAGCGGCTTCCCTTCGAGGCCCTTGCCTTGTTGAGTGGGCATCGCGCGCAGCCCTGGGGGGCTGGCATTGTGCTCACTGACAACTATGCGCCGTACGATCTCTTGATGGGGTCCGCAGTTCAAGAAACGCCTCCCGAAACAGGGGCCGTGAACTAAGTTGTTGAAATAGCTCTAAATGTTTACGTGTTCGCCCGTCTCGAGTGAGAAGGGACCATCTAGAAATAGCTAGATTAACATTCTTGCTTCCGTTTTCGTCGCTGTGCTATAAGGTTGCCTCTCGACGAGCGCAGAAGCGGGTACGAGAATGATTCGTAGATGCAGATAATTCGTTGTCAGCAAGGTCAAGGCTACGTGGGCTTGGCGGTAGGTATTTACCAAGCCTAATCACTCTCTTCTTCTTTTTTAAGGAGGTAGGTCATGGGCAAGACGATGTTAGGGGTCTTCTTCGGCCTCGTGATGGTCGCGACTGGGGCATCCACCGCGTTTGCGCTGCAGGCTGGTGGAGTCGAAGTCGGGGATCTGGAGACTGGCTCCGTGGTCGGTCAGGCGTTCAAGGAGCTGGACGTCGATGCCCAGCTGTTCGCAATCGAGATCGGCAACTTGAAGACGTGGTATCCGCCCGTCACGATCATCGATTTCAAAGTTCGGCCTGGTCGTCCAGTTTTGCTCAAGGTGACGAACAATTCCACCGCTGATCATGGATTTCAGATGACCGATGCTCCGAACGCCGGTTCGCCGTTTGTGATGAAGGCCGAAGTGGTGCTGAAGCCTGGCGAAACCAAGTACATCGGTATCCCGACGAGCGACATGTTCTATGCCACGCAAGGGAATACCCTGATCTATCGTTGCCACCTGCATGCGGGGCATGTTGGCGGCAAGCTGTTGATGCTCAAGTAGTCGTTTGTATCAGAGGTGAGTAGTCATCGCCCTCTCTGCGACAACGCGGAGAGGGCGATGGTTTTTTGCGACGCTCATACTTCTTTTTCGGCTCGGCAGTCAGTGCCCGGTTCGAGCGGAATATTCTGAACTCCTCTCAGCTCTCCAGCCACAATCAGCAGCAAGAAATGATTGACGATGGGCTCCGCATCACGCCGTTCGTTTACGATGGTATGGATGTCCATGATCATTTCATCTCCCTCCCACTGGGTCCCATTGATCACCCAGTAGTGGCTGGCTGTATCGGGGAACTGTCGGGACACAAAGGCTTCGATGAGGGGTCCCACATCACTTGGACTGGCCTGGGATAAGACGGGCAGGGTGAGGATGCCGCAGAGCACACCAATGATGATCCCTTGATGCGGCATGTGACACCTCCAGGTGAAGGGCGGGAAGATAGAGGAGGCTCCCTTGAGAAGCAGGGACTCGGAAGGTCATTCACGTGAACGCATAAATGCTACTCCTGGGAGGGAAGGAAATCTAGGAAAGGGTCGTTGTGGTCGTAGCTGGAGAAACAGGAAGGCCCTGCTTCTCTTGGGAAAAGCATGGCCTTCGCTAATGAAAGATGAGCGATGAGTTAGTTGCGCACGCCGCTCCAAATTTTCGTCGGATCAATCGTCTTGTCCGGATTGAGTGCTTTCACCTTCTCCAGCAGG
Organism: Nitrospirota bacterium; assembly: GCA_026387615.1. GTDB lineage: Bacteria > Nitrospirota > Nitrospiria > Nitrospirales > Nitrospiraceae > Palsa-1315. The sequence continues at coordinate 21 of JAPLLI010000273.1, read as the reverse complement.
ACTTCCGTCGTTTCAGGATAG
>JAPLLI010000160.1 GCA_026387615.1 Nitrospirota bacterium | reverse complement strand
ATCGCTTCGAGGATGGAGCGCAGATCGCGGATCGGAATGCCTTCCCGCAAGAGGTTCCCCAGAATTCGCACCACCGATCCCAACGACAGGAGCGTGGGAATCAATTCCTCGACCAGCTTGGGATGTACTTTGGAGATCTCGTCCAGCAGCGACTGTACTTCCTGCCGCCCCAACAGCTCATGCCCATGCCGTTTGATGATTTCCGACAAATGGGTCGCGATGGCCGAGCTGGCATCGACGACGGTATAGCCGGCCAATTGCGCTTGCTCGCGCGACGATTCCGGCACCCATAAGGCCGGCAACCCGAACGCCGGCTCCTTCGTCACGACGCCCTGGATGACGCCACGCTGGGCCGTGCCAGGGTCGATCGCCAGCACGTGCGACGGCAACACCTCGGACTTCGACAGTTCGACCCCCTTGAGCATGACGGCATATTCGTTAGGGCGCAGCTGCAGATTGTCGCGGATATGGATCGGCGGCAGGAGGAAGCCCATCGTCTCGGCAAACTGTTTGCGCAGCCCTTTGATCCGCTCCAGGAGCGCGGTCCCATGAGTGCCCTCGACCAAGCCGATCAGGCCGTAGCCGACCTGAACTTCCATCAAGTCCAACGGCGCGACCTGCGGAGCCGACTCTTCTGCTTTGGCCGCCGCCGTAGGCACCGCCGCCTCCGTCGCAGCCTGCTCGCGCTGTTGGGACAACCGATAGGCCAACCAGGCCGCGCCGCCGCCCAAACCAAGAAATGCCAGATGGGGCAAGCCAGGAATGAGTCCGAGCGCCAACAAAATCCCTGCCGCGGTCCCCACGGCCTTCGGCGACACTAAGACTTGCCCCAGAATATCGGACCCGAGATCGCCATCGGAGGCGGCACGGGTCACAATAATACCCGCTGCGGTCGAGACGATCAGCGCAGGAATCTGTGCCACCAGCCCTTCACCCACCGTCAACAACGTATAGGTTTGCGCGGCCAAGGCCGGGCTCATGCCCTGCTGTAAAATACCGATCGTCAACCCGCCGACGATGTTCACGAACACGATAATGACCGCCGCCGTGGCATCGCCACGGACGAACTTGCTCGCACCGTCCATCGACCCGTAAAAATCGGCTTCCTCGGCGATCTCACGCCGGCGACGCCTGGCTTCCGTCTCGTTGATCAAGCCGGCATTCAAATCGGCATCGATGCTCATCTGCTTGCCCGGCATCGCGTCCAAGGTGAACCGCGCCGCCACTTCCGCGACACGACCGGCGCCCTTCGTCACGACGACGAAGTTGATAATGACCAGGATCGCAAAGATCACAAGACCGACCGTGTAATTGCCGCCGACGACGAAGTTTCCAAAGGCCCGAATCACCTCCCCTGCCGCTCCGGCTCCTTCGTTGCCATGCAGGAGAATGAGGCGGGTCGAGGCAATGTTGAGGGACAGACGAAGCAGGGTCACCATCAACAACACGGATGGAAAGGCTGAAAACTCGATGGGCCGCCGCACTTGCAGCCCCACGAGCAGAATGATGACCGAAACGGTAATATTGAAGGCCAGGAGCAAATCCAAGAGAAAGCGCGGCAGCGGCAGGAGCATGACCATGATGACGCCCACCACGCCCAGGGACAAGAGAATGTCCGGGTGCTTGATCAGCGACTGCGGTGAGAGGATCGGGGCCGACGCCTGTGTGTGAATAGCCATCGTGATGCCTTACCGGGGCGCCTGTGTCGGCGTCACGCCCCTTGTGCGATAGACAAATGCCAGAATTTCCGCCACCGCCCGGTAGAGATCGGCGGGAATCTCCTTACCGACTTCCACGAGCTTATAGAGCGTGCGCGCGACAAATTTGTTCTCGATCACCGAGACGCCATGCTGCCGGGCGATCTCACGAATCCGTTCCGCCACATGCCCGGCTCCCTTCGCCACCACGACTGTGGCGCCACGCCCTCGCCAGCGGAGCCTATGCCAAAGAAATCGCACGCCTGCGCCGGTACAATGTGGAAAGCGCCTACCTCTGCGGGCTGCTGCATGCCGTGGGGAAACCTGTCGTCCTCAAGACCGTCACCACGATTGCCGCAGAGCTGGGCACCACGCTCAAACCTTGCGCAGTCCAGTCCTTCCTTGCTACCTACCATTCCCGCGTCGGCAGCTTGAACGCCGCCGAATGGGCGATGCCCTCGCAGGTCGCGGAGGCCATCGCCCATTATTTGGTCTATGCGCAGGCCCCGACGCATCGGCACGAAGCGATGATGACCTGCCTGGCAGACCGGCTGGCCACCTACCTGCTCGTTCCCGGATCGTTCGACAACACCACCCTGCGCGACCACAGCGTCTTCGCCGATCTCAATCTCTACCCGGACGACGTGGACAAGCTGCTCAGCCTCACGGACAAAGTCCTTAGCCTCGTGGACTCAATGACGCTATGAACCCTGACACACACTATGACATTGCGGTGATCGGAAGCGGCCCTGCCGGCCAAAAGGCTGCCATCCAGGGCGCCAAAGCGGGCAAACGCGTGGCAGTGATCGACCGCGAGCCGGGCATCGGCGGAGGCTGCGTGTACCGAGGGACGATCCCGAGCAAAACACTTCGCGAGAGTGCGCTGCAATTGGAACGGACGAAGCAGTGCTCCGCCACATTGGACATTCGTGTGCCGCCGAACATCCTGGTGGCTCCCCTGATGCGCCGCGTGGACGAAGTGATCACGGCCCATGGCCTCTACATGGAGAATCAGCTCAAACGCAATGGCATCTCGTTTTTCCACGGCCGGGCCAGATTTTGCTCTTCCACCGAGCTCGAACTGCTCTCCATCAACGGAAGCACCCAAGTTATCAGCGCCGACACCATCGTCATCGCCACAGGGTCACGGCCTCGTGCGCCGGTCGAAATTCCGATCGACCACGAACATATCCTGGATAGTGACTCGATTCTCTCCATGATCTATCTGCCACGCTCCCTTACCGTGCTGGGCGGAGGCGTCGTGGCATCGGAATATGCATCGATCTTTTCTACGTTGGGCGTCCATGTCACCATCATCGACCGGGCTGATCGCCCCCTTCAGTTTTTCGACAAAGAGCTCGTGCACATGTTCATCCAAAGCTTTGAACAGCAAGGCGGTCGCTATTGCGCGGGACAGGCGATCAAAGATGTCCGATGGGACGGGATCTCGCAGGTCGTGACGACGCTCCAGGATGGGCAAGTCATCAAAAGCGATAAGATGCTCGTGGCCCTGGGCCGACAGCCCAATCTCGAGGATCTAAATCTCAGCGCCACCGGATTGTCCCTGACTGAAAAGGGGACCTTGTCCGTCAACGAACATTGCCAGACGGCCGTGCCCAACATTTACGGAGCCGGCGATCTACTCGGCCCCCCTGGCCTCGCCTCCTCTGCCATGGAACAGGGCCGGCGAACGATCTGCCACTCCCTGGGTCTTCCGGAAGGACGTTCCTCCGACATTCCCATCGGGATTTACACCATCCCGGAGATGGCCAGTATCGGACTCGACGAAGCAGCGGGCCGAACACGCTACCGAGAGGTGCTGGTTGGCCGGGCTCGCTTCGACGAAATTGCCCGGGGTCAGATCTCCGGTATTTGCAACGGCTTACTGAAGCTGGTGGCGGATCCGACAGGAGAATATCTCCTGGGTGTCCAGATCATCGGGGAAGGCGCAACAGAACTGATTCATGTCGGCCAGATCGCCTTGCGGCATGCCGCCACGATTGATTCGTTCGTGGAAAACATCTTCAACTTTCCGACGCTGGCGGAAGGCTATCGCATCGCGGCCCTTGATATCGCGGGCCAGCGCAAAAAACGCCAGACCGCAGCCACTTCCTAGCAGTTGCGGCCCAGGGACCGCGTCCCCCGCAACTGCTATTCCATCGTACACAAGGCTACCCGCTGGCTGCCGTCGCAAGAGGTGTACGCTCTCCCTTGCCCCCCGCCACTAAACCAACGGCCATAAAACGCGCATCGACCGCGTCAAGGATATGTTGCCGAAGCGCAACCAGAAATGGCGCAAGACTCTCATCGTGCAGATAACGATCGACCGTTCGAGGCAGCCGCTTCCGCCACGCCTCCGCCGCCTGTCGCGATCCCTCAGCGGCAGGGCCTCCATGAACAAGAATGGCACGGACCTCATCTTCGAAAAATCCTACATGCACGGCCTCATCGTCCATGATCGAACTCAGGTCCGGACGCAAGCCGACTAACAATTTTGCGAATTCCAATCCCAACGTTTCGTAGCCGTAGAGATGCACCGCGAGCACCCTCCATTGACTGGGCACACGAGGGAGCGCCGTCTTTCCGTGCGAACTCGTTCCCAGCAACTGCTCAAACTGCTTGAGATGCTGCGCTTCCTCTTCCTCGTGACGACGCAAGAACTGCAGCACACCCGGTGGAACATCCTGCGCTTGCGCAGACCGCACTGCCCACAAGGCCATGGCCTCCGCCTTGAGGAATTGCTCCAGGATCGCCCGTTCACATGTAGAGGGAAGCGGTTGAATCATAGCCCAGTCTACCGTAACGATAGGGAGGAACCAACGGGTGAGGCACAGTTCAAGTCGGCACTTAACAAAAAGCCGCTGATTGCACCAAAACTACTGCGAGCGCACTGTAGACACTCTCACGATCATTCCTGTATCATATCGCCCGGTTACGTACCATCTTTTCTGGCGGTGTAGCTCAGTTGGTAGAGCAGCGGACTCATAAGCCGCGGGTCTCCCGTTCAATCCGGGACACCGCCACCAAATACTGCAACGAATGAGCTCTCGCCCGCGCAGGGCGCCGTGCCCCCTTCCAACAGTCCCTATCCGCAGCAGCCGCCCGAGAAGGCCTGCCACTGTCGAGAGACGGCCCAGCAGCGCTCGCAGAGCTCACTGGTTAAATGGGTCATGCCGTCGATACAAAGCACTCGACGTTGAACCACTGCCCCACAATCAGAACAGGCGCCGGCGGCTAATCTCTCGGCCCTACAGTCTTGGACCAACATAGGACACCATCTTTGTGTTCGGGCGCACACGGCGATTGCAGACGTCAGACATGAACTCCTGCCGTCCCTTCAGACTCACCAGATTCCGCCACAACCGGACAGAAAGCGGCTCCGCCTTGGGCCGATACAGCTTCCATTGCATTTCGCGTAACTGCCCGTTGATAAAATCGACCGTGCGCTCCAAGTCAACGAGCCGCTCTGTCTTGTAGGGTCGTACTGTCTGCATCATCGCCTCCCTCCTTTGATTAGACCGGACAATGTCGAATCACGCCGATGAGAATGCCTTCGATATGAAACGTATCTGACGGTCTCACGATAATCGGCTGCATGGCCTGATTGGCCGGATGCAGCTCAATGTGCGAGTCCTTCTTGAAATAGGCCTTGATCGTGGCCTCATGATTCACTAAGGCCACGACGGTTTGCCCGTTCTGCGCCGTCTCCTGCTTCCGCACCACCACCAGATCGCCGGGAAGGATGCCATCATCCTTCATGGACTCCCCTTTGACCCGGAGCGCAAAGGTATCGCCCCCCCGCAACATGCTGGGCGGCACATCGATCAGTTCTGACTGAGGAACCGGCTCAATCGGCGCACCAGCCGCCACCATCCCCGCCATGGGAATCGTAGAGGCTCGATCCAACTGATCCAGCGCGACCTGCACCATGCCAGGAATACGACGCATTCCCGCTTCGTAACGCGCGACTGACACACGAGTCGTCTGCAACGCATCGGCAAGTTGCTGCTGCGTCAACCCGAGAAGTACCCCTATATCTTGTGGCATAGCGACTGACTCAACCAATGCCTATTTTTTAGGCAAAGACGTCTTGAAGATAGAGAAATACGCCGTATGCTGATGGCTACGCGAACTTATGAACAGACTTATCCACAGAAGCTGGGGAGAGAGTTTTGAGCACATTTCCCTTGACCTTTGTCTCGTTTTCTCAGTTTCCCCCGCACGATGCTGGCGACGTTAATAATAGAAAGCCGGAGCCCGATGAGAGCCAATAACCGAGTGAGAGGTCGGACCTGACAATGGCAGTCAGAGCCAACAACGGAAGGCCCGCACAAAGGACTAGGATGAAGCCCGTGAGATGATTAAAAAAGAAGACCTACTAGCAGAAGAAACACAGCACCCGGCAGCACGTTTATGACCACAGCTCGGGACTGCGTCAATATCTCGTTTATCCGGCCAAGCGCGGCACCAGATGCACGGCCCCTGCCTTGATCGCCGCGATGACGGAGGCGCCAGGAACCAGGCGCAAATCTTCCACCGCCCCGCGCGTAATCGTCGCGGTAAGCGGAAACCCGCAATCGATCGTTACCTGCACCATCACGCCTTGCGGAACCATGTCGCTCACCAGCCCCGGAAGATGATTCCTGGCACTGGTCATACCGCTCCCCGCCTGCTCCAGCACGACATCCTCCGCACGAACACAGACATAGACTGACGAGCCAACCCCCTCCACCGCCAAGGCGGTGATGGCCGTCCCCTTGACGTGCACTGTCGCAATTCCATTCTCGGACTCACTCACCTGCCCCTGGATGACCGTCTCGACTCCCACAATCTGCGCGACGGTCTCATTGGCCGGTCGCGAGAACACCGCTTGAGGGACGCCAACCTGCAGGATCTTCCCCTCGCTCATCACCGCAATGTGATCACCCAGCGTCAGGGCTTCAGTCCAATCATGGGTAACCACGACGGTCGGGATTTTCAGTCTGGTGAGCACCGAGCGTAGCTCGCTGCAGAGAGCGCCTCTGGTCGGGGCATCCAAGGCCGACAGCGGTTCATCCAATAGCAATAGCTGCGGCCGACGAGCAATCGCACGGGCCAACGCGACGCGTTGTTGCTGGCCGCCGGACAACTGACGGGGCTTCGCCTGCTCCAATCCCTGGAGCTGCAGCAAGGCCAGCACCTCGCTGACTCGGGTGCGCCGCTCGTCCTGCGACAATTCACTCAGCCCATATTCAATATTGCCCGTCACTGTATGGGTCGGAAACAACGCATAGTCCTGCGGCATATAGCCAAGATGGCGCGCTTGCGGCGACACAAAGTGGTGACGTGCCACATCCACCCAGAGGTCCAACCCGAATCGAATGGTCCCCTCCTCCGGCTGTTCGAGCCCAGCCAGACAACGAAGCAGCGTCGTTTTGCCGGAGCCGGAAGGGCCGAACAGGATCAGAACGCGTGGCGGATCAAGCGGAAGTTCCAGCTGCGCGTCGATCGTCAGCCGCCCGGGAAATGTTTTACGGCAGTTGAGGCTCAGCGTTGTGGCCATACAGCCCAGACCTTTCGATTCATCGCATAGACCAACAGCAACACGCCGTAGGAGACCACCACCAACAACAGGGCCGTCTTTGCAGCCCCGGCGTAATTGAGCGCTTGCACCTCATCGTAAATATCGATCGAGACCGTCCTCGTTTCTCCTTCGATATTGCCCCCGACCATCAGCACCACGCCGAACTCCCCCAGAGTATGGGCAAAGCTCAGCACCGCCCCGGTCACGAGGCCCGCCATGGACAAGGGCACGATAAGCTTGAAGAAGGTGGCGATTTTAGATACCCCCAATGTCCAGGAAGCTTCGATCAACCGGCGATCGACTTGTTCAAAGGCTGCGGCAAAGGGTTGCACGGCAAAGGGCAAGCTATAGAGAATCGACGCCAGGAGCAGCCCCTCGAAGGTAAAGGGCAGGGGATGCCCGACCAGGTCGCTATAGAATCGACCGACCGGACTATGAGGACCGATCGCGACCAGAATATAAAAACCGAGCACCGTCGGAGGCAGCACGAGCGGCAGCGCGACGACTGACTCGACCAGGAACTTCCAACGCCATCTTGAAAAGGTGAGCCAATAGGCGATCGGAAGGCCGATGATGAGCAAGGCCATGGCCGTGAGGCTGGCCAGTTGGAATGTCACCCAGATCGCCGTCCAGTTCATCATTCTACCTTTGTCACCCTCACGCCAGGCACTGACCGGACGAGATGCCCGTCTTCGGTCACCTGAGTTTACTTACAACGGAACTGGATACCCCAGCGCCGTCCACGGACTTCCCCTTCCGCTCCCTCCACGCTGGACAGACTGCCGTATCCCGGCACTTCCCCATCGTGAAGGACTCTGTAGCCGGAGGGACATTTCCCCTCGATGAGCGTCAGCGCGTCCCTGCGATGCGGTGATCCCATCGGGCCGCCCCGGTCTTCCTTGAAGAGATAGGTCACCACGCCTCCCTGTTCTGTTTCGTGGGTCAGCACAACCGCCTGGGAACAGCCGGCGCAAGCTACGAATAGAACCGACCAGATCGCCTGCGTCCAGGGCTTACTTGGGCGACGTAAAACCATAGCGCTGCATGATCTCCTGTCCCTGTGGGCTTTTGACGAATTCCAGGAACTGTCTGGCTACGTCCGGCTGTTTAGACTGTTTCAAGATCACGGCCCCCTGTTCCAGCGGCGCATGGGCTTCCGCGGGAATCTCCCAATACTGCCCCGCTGCCTTCATCGCCGGGGCGAGCGCCAAGGAGAAGGCGATAATGCCTGCGTCACAGGCACCGGACTCAATGAATTGCGCCGCTTGCGAAATGTTCTCTCCCAAAATGAGTCTGTCTTTCACCGGCTCATAAACCTTGAAATATTCCATGGCTGCCACGGCCGCCCTGCCATAGGGAGCATGTTTGGGATTGGCGATGGCGATCCTCTTGATCGTCGGGTCCCGCAACACCACCAGCCCCTTGGAGAGATCCAGGTGCGACCCCTTGCCGGCCCACAAGACAATCCGTCCGACGGCATAGGGATAGAGGGAACCGGGCAGGACGAGACCTGCCTCTTCCAGCTTCCTGGGGTAGCCGATATCGGCGGAAAAGTAGAGGTCGAACGGGGCGCCATTTTGAATTTGCGAAAAGAAATTACCCGAGGATCCGAGCGTCAACTTCACATGGTTGCCGGTCGTCTTCTCGTACTCGGCCACCAGTTCTTTAAAGGCAAAATTCAAATCTGACGCAGCCGCAATCGTGATGTCCGCGGCAAACGAGCTCGGGACGAGGCAGGCCAACAGGGCTGCGCAGACCAGGACCATCGACAAGCTAGATTTCACTTTCATCGCACCCTCATGACACCGGTGAGCGAACGGTTAGAAAAATATTTGATATTGGAGCCGGACCGCATTTTCGATCAGCGTCCCAGCCTGGGCATCCAAGGGCACGGAGCCGGACGGACAGTTGGCCGGGCAGGCCCCCGTAGCCGGCAACGGAGCGCTGCGGCCGATCGCATAGCCCCCCTGCCCCATGGCGATGTTGCTGTAGGTCAGCATGATTTGATGGTCATAGGTTCCGCTGAGAAACCAATTCAAGGAGACATCGACTTCCTTGATCACATCGCCCCCTGAATGGGTATCAGGATCCCACCAAGCATACCGGCCGGCCAGTTCCAATTTTCTGGGAATGAGATAGTACCCGGACTGGACATACCAGCCGGTCGTGTTGCCGAACTGATTTGGCGCATAGGTGGTGCAAGGCCCCCCTGCACCGTTCGTCACCATGCACGGCATCCCTTTGTTATGCCGCGTCACCGTTCTAAACCAATATTCTGTTTGTAGGGAGAAGCCCCGATACTTGAAGGCATAATCCAAC
>JAPLLI010000078.1 GCA_026387615.1 Nitrospirota bacterium | reverse complement strand
GATGCGGATCTTGTCCGAAGCCTATGATGCCGAGGGTCTCACGGTACGGGTGCGCTCGACCCCTGAGGACCTGACCAGCATCAAAAAGAAGCTCGCGCGATGAGCGGGACTGGCGAGACGGAAAAAACGGTCTATCTGGTTCGTCCTGTCTGTTTGGTCTATCTGGTTGGCCGGACTGAGGACCTCACCAGAAGGACCAGACAGACCAGATAGACTAGACAGACGAGATAGACGAGATAGACGCGATAGACCAGAAAGACCAGACAGACGAGCCTGCGCGCCTGTTGCGCGAGCATAGGACCCTATCGGCTCGTGACGAATTGGGTGGTGAAGGGCAGGAGTGTTTGGGGCACCAATTTTTCGGTCTGTTGCTCAAAATCGTCAAATGGCCATTGGCGCTCTGGATCGCGGCATTTTCCCCGGCCCTTGCGATTGAGTGTTGGGGATCGCTCATCACGGCGATGGCTGCGTCTGAACGGCTGGCGTATTTCTTTCTGGGACTCGTTGCCTATGGGGGGCTCTGGTGGGCCGTCTTTCGCAAGACATCGCTGACATGGCTCAGCACGTTTGAGCATGAATTCACTCATTGTCTCTTTGCCTGGGCCACCGGTAATCGCGTGACGGGTTTCAAGGCGACGTTTCGTGGTGGGGGACATATGACCTATCGAGGCACCCCGAACTGGCTCATTCAGGTTGCCCCGTACTTTTTCCCCACGGTCACGATTGGCTTGCTCACAGGACTCTACCTGAGCGACCTCGCCCTGGGAGGCTGGATGCTGTCGGCCCTCGGCGCGTCCGTCGCGTATCACCTCACCTCAACCTGGGCGGACATCCATCCTGAGCAAACCGACTTTCACGATGCCGGCCGGGTCTTCTGCCTTTTGTTTTTGCCGGGCGCCAATCTGCTCCTCTACTCGATCGTGCTGAACACGGTAGCCACCGGGCAACTCACCGTTCTGGACCGTCTCCGCCATATCCTCGGGTCTGATTGGACCCTGCTCCATTGGGCGATGCGCTAACGGGACAATGAGCGAAGCAGAAATGGGGATGGTCGTTAACGACACCGCATGGTGTCGTGTGTAGGGGAACGGCGCTGCGTCAGGTGGTGGCCCGATATGTTGGAGCAATTGACAACACGTTGATGTGTTGGTACTATCTCCAACATGAGGGCTGTTCTGCTGATTCGCCGGCGAGTCGTGCTTGCTCCCAATGCCTTCGTCGACATGGCGGTGTGGCGCGTGCCGCAACCTGTGCCGTCATCCGCGCACGACTTCAAGTACCGGCTGGCCTACATTGTCGCCAGCACATGTGTGCTGCGGTACGACAACGAACGTCATAAAGGTGATCACCGGCATGTTGGCACGGTGGAAGCGCCATATGCGTTTTCGACGCCAGATCAATTGATGGCCGACTTTTACGCTGACATTGTGAGGTGGAATGATGAAAACGGTCGTTCTTGAAGTGCGGTCGCTGAAAGACACGCTCGCTGACGCCTCGCGAACCATGAAGACAGGCCGTGCTGAGCGCGCGGCACATATTGGTTTCGCCACGCCCGAGTTGCTGTGGCAGGTGCTCACGGCCAAACGCTGGGAGCTGCTCAAAGCCCTCTGCGGGGCAGGCCCGGTCTCAATTCGTGAGGTGGCGCGGCGTGTCGGTCGCGACGTCAAGGCTGTGCATGGTGATGTCACGGCACTGCTGGATGCCGGCATACTCATCCGCCCCGCGGACAGTGGAATTGAATTTCCGTACGACGCCGTGAAGGTTGAGTTCGTCCTGCAGGCAGCCTAGCTGGGGGGCGAGAGGCCACGGCTGGTGACCGCATATCCACTAGCGCAGGATGCAGCACAAGTCCGCTCCGTCGGGCAATGAGAAATTGCCCATGCCCGCGAACTCGCTTCGCAATAACTGAACATCCTCGCGCCCACTCGAATCCCCTAAACAAAAAAATGAGCCGGAAGGCGTTTCTCGACGGTGTGGTCTCGGTTCTTCTATCCCGGACGTTTAACGAGCTTCTTGGGTAGACTGGAACGGACGGTTCCATAGCGTCGCCCGCGAGGAGCTTGCCGCACAGTGACTTCGACATCCTGGCCTAACATGGACAGGAAATGAACCAGACGTTCGACGGAGAACCCGGCCATCTGGCCGGCGAGGAGCTTGGAGACCTTGGCTTGATCAATGCCGAGTTGGGTTGCCGCTTCCGCCTGCTTCCAGTCTCGGCCTTTGATCGTTTCCTGAAGCGCCTGCAGTAAACTGCTTTTCAGAATCAGCTCCGCGGACCGCTCTTCCGAAAACCCTAGATCGAGAAAAATATTG
>JAPLLI010000077.1 GCA_026387615.1 Nitrospirota bacterium | reverse complement strand
GACGCAGGAGGCGGTGAGATCGACGTGCGGCTGGATACGTTAGGTCTGGTAATTTTGGACGAGTCGCAATATATCGCGGATCCGGAACGGGGCGTCGTCTGGGAAGAAACGATCATCTTCTGCCCGAGCCAAGCCAAACTGCTCCTGCTCTCGGCCTCGATCGGCAACCCGCATGACATTGCCGATTGGCTCACGTCAATCAGACCGACTCCCTGTCATTTGATCAAGCACAGCACCCGCACCGTGCCGCTGCGCGCCGGCTACCTCCATCCAAACGGCAAACTGTCCCCGCTCTTTCGCACCGCCGGCATTCCCCACGGCCATCCGGGCCATCTCCATCCGGAAGCCAAACGGCTTTTTGAGCAATACGAAGACGAAACCCAGCCGTCAGGGCGCCGCCGCTAGTCCCTGTACCCCGCGCAGAGCGCGTGAAGAAGACGCGACCAAGGAGACCAGCACTAAGCCAGAACCTTCATTCGATTGATTCGGGAACCGTCACCGTCTCGCACCCCCTCGTTGAATCACCACCGTATCCACACAACGTTGCACGGCATCAGGCATGACCCTCTGACAGGCAGCCCGGATCTCATCTTCCGCGAATTGCCGCTGAAGATGCAGCCCCCACCACACCAGCCACGACCCAATGAGTACGACGAGAATCGTGCCGACCGTCCATTGCATGAGGAGCCGCTCCCTGCCAGAGGGACCTCGCATCGCGCCCTGCGTATGAGGCTCGGACTGTATCCATGGCTGCTCTGACATTGTCCCTCAACTTTCTCAGTAAGAATTGCGACCTATAATACTTGACTTCATTCTACCTGAGAGGGGGGATACTGGATATGAATTTGCCTTTCTTCGTTGCACGTTGCACGTCTCATATCAACGGCATCCACGCCCATAGCCCAACAAAGCCAGCAAGCCCCTGCGCCAAAAGATCCCTTGACCAGCCAGGCCAGAGACCTGTATAACCGCTTGCTGGCAGCAGTATCCGATCGCCCGTCCCACTCTCTGCATGATCGTCAGAATGTGATGCATGGGGCCCGGTGAAACTGTGCTTCTCCGATGCGCCCGTAGCTCAATGGATAGAGCACTAGACTACGGATCTAGGGGTTGGGGGTTCAAGTCCCTCCGGGCGCACCACCCTTCGTTAGACCTGCTTCTTTGCCCACGACAATTCGACCAGAACAGACTCTGCGGAGCGCGCGCATGCCCTCCTCGTAGGGCTGAGGATTTGCACCTGCCCTGGCAGGCCACACCTCTCGCAATCGAGCCAGCCAGGACATCCTGAGTGCTCTGTGCCAAAACCCTAATACGTTTTCTACTTCCATTCCTGGCTCACCCCCCTTACGATGAAGCCTACTATCAGGGAGTCTCTCTCATGTCAGACTTGTCGCTCGATCAACTCGAACAACTCGTCCAGGGCCACCATTGGGACCCCCTCGCGATTCTCGGCGCCCATCCGATAGCCCAGGGCAGCTCTCCTGCCGTTGCGGTGCGCTGTTTTGTGCCGGAAGCCAACCACGTGGCCCTGCTTCTCAGTAAACGCGAGAGTCAGCCCATTCCCATGACGCGCCTCCATGAGACAGGTCTATTCGAGGCCACCGTCCCAGGGTCGCTCGAAACGGCCCCCTATCGTCTCCGCATCACCGACGATGCTGGGCAGATCGTGGAGCGGTATGATCCCTATGCCTTTGCGCCACTCCTCACCGACTTTGAACTGCATCTCTTTGCCGAAGGCACGTTTTTCAAAGCCTATGACACCATGGGCGCCCATCTCCGGACGGTGCAGGGCATCGCCGGGGTCCATTTTGTCGTCTGGGCGCCAAACGCCTCGCGCGTGAGTGTCGTCGGCGACTTCAACCAATGGGATGGGCGCCGCCATCCGATGACGAACCGCGGAGCCACCGGCCTCTGGGAGCTCTTCATCCCCGAACTCATAGAAGGCAGCCTCTATAAGTTTGAAGTGCGCTCGCGCCATCATGAGGCCCCCCTGCTGAAAGCCGATCCCTATGCGGTCGCATCGGAACTGCGGCCCAAAACCGCCTCGATCGTCCGCGCATTATCTGCCTACTCATGGAATGACCAGTCCTGGATGACCGCGCGGGCCTTGCAAGACCCGCTTGCCAGGCCCCTTTCAATCTATGAGGTCCATCTTGGATCCTGGATGCGCGTCCCAGAAGAAAACAATCGCTGGCTGACCTACTCGGAGCTTGCAGGAAAGCTCATCCCATACGTGAAGGATATGGGTTATACCCACGTCGAACTCCTGCCCGTGACCGAGCACCCGTTCGACGGATCCTGGGGCTATCAGACCACCGGCTATTTCGCGGCCACCAGCCGCCATGGAGCGCCGGAAGATTTTATGGCCTTTGTCGATACGGCCCATCAGGCTGGAATCGGCGTGCTCATGGACTGGACCCCCGCGCACTTTCCCGACGATCCGCACGGGCTCGCCCAATTTGACGGCACCCATCTCTACGACCATGAAGATCCACGATTGGGCTACCATCCTGACTGGCACAGCCGCATCTTCAATTACGATCGCGTCGAAGTCCGGAACTTCCTGTTGAACAGCGGGCTCTTCTGGCTGGACCGTTACCATATCGACGGTTTACGTGTGGATGCCGTCGCCTCGATGCTCTACCTCGATTACGGCCGGAAAGAAGGCGAATGGATTCCCAACCAATTCGGCGGGCGCGAAAACCTCGGAGCCGTCACGCTGCTAAAAGACTTGAACGTCCTGATCCACCGTGACTTCCCCGGCGCCATGACCATCGCCGAAGAATCCACCTCCTGGCCTGGCGTCTCACGCCCCACCTATACCGGAGGATTAGGCTTCACCTTCAAGTGGAACATGGGCTGGATGCATGACATGCTGGAATACTTCGGCCGCGACCCAGTCCACCGCCCCTTTCACCAGAATCAACTGACCTTCGGGCTTCTCTATGCCTTCAATGAAAACTTCGTCCTGGTGCTCTCGCACGATGAAGTGGTCCATGGGAAACGGGCGCTGCTCGATAAAATGCCCGGCGACGAGTGGCAGCGGTTTGCCAACCTCCGCGCCCTCTATGGCTTCATGTACGGGCATCCTGGCAAGAAAATGTTGTTCATGGGCGGAGAGTTCGGGCAATGGAGCGAGTGGAACCATGACACCAGCCTGGACTGGCATCTCTGTGCGCAGGCACGCCACACGGAACTCCAACGGTTCGTACGAGACCTCAACCGGCTCTACAGGCAGGAACCGGCGCTGCACGAACTCGATCACGACTGGGCCGGGTTCCAATGGATCGACTTTCGCGACTCGACCCATTCCGTAATTGCCTTCCTCCGAAAGGCGAAGGACCCAAACGATCAAATCGTATGCCTATGCAACCTGACCCCTGTCCCTCGCGACGGCTATCGAGTCGGCGTGCCCAGCGCAGGCTACTATCGTGAACTCTTGAACAGCGATGCCTCGGTCTATGGAGGGAGCAACCTGGGCAATACAGGAGGCCTGCAGTCGAGCGATGTCCCCTCCCACGACCTGCCCTATTCGCTCGTCGTCACCCTCCCGCCTCTGTCGGTGATCTTCCTTAAATGGGTCTGATCGAGCGGATACCGCACAACTATACGATCCATCCGCCCCAGGCCCCTCATCATCATTGCCTTCTATTCAGTTCTTCCTAGACAGGTCTCCGCAACAACGGTAAGATAAAAACATTACGGGTACGCTTCACACCTATGGCTAATATCCTTGTTATCGACGACGAAGAATCCATCAGGGGCCTCCTCAGGGAAGTCCTGGAGCGGGCCAACCACCACGTGCTCGAGGCTCGCGATGGCCGGGAAGGCCTGACCCTCTACCAGCAGAACAAAGTCGATTTGGTCCTGATGGATATCCTAATGCCGGGAACCGACGGCCTCGAAACTACCTTGCAATTAACGCGGGAGTATCTCGACGCAAAGGTGATCGCCATGACGGGCGCCCAAGGCGACCGCAACTTCCTCGACGTTGCGAAACTCTTTGGGGCTCGGCGCATCTTCGAAAAGCCCTTCCCGCTCGACAAACTCGTCCACGCCATCAACGAAGAACTTGCCCGGTAGCCAATCCGTCTTTTCTCAATCTCCCACGCCCCGCGGAGGAACGACCAGCACCGGGGATTCTACCGGCTCATCGCCCCCCGCTGAGCTCCTTCCTGACTAACGAACGCATCATCACCGGATCGTTGTAGGCCACCTCGCTCAAGGCATCCATGATATGGAGTCCTTTTGCCGTCACCAACTCCTTGGCCTTCGCATAATTCTTCGATGTAAATCGCGCCACAGCCGGTTGTCCATTCACAATCTGACAAGCCAGGATCTCGCCATTCACCTCCAGCGTGCCTCCCTGCTCAACCAAGGTCTTGGCCTGCGCCGACGTAATGCCATGGAGCTGCGCAAACTCCTCCAGCCCTCCCGTCTCCACCAATCGTCCATCCGGCATGATGCACAGCCGCTTGAAATGCGGAGACCAATCCTTGCGGAAGTCGATGTACTTGATGTCTCCGCCCTTCGCGACCGCGCGATCCAATGTCCGATAGTCGAGTCCGAGGTTCTTCTGTTGCAGCTTCGCCTTCAATTCCTCCGGCAACGTACTGGTGAACACCTGGAACGCGGCGTCGGGAAGCGCCAGCGATCGCGCGCGAGCCAACTGCTCCGCCTCGGCAAACTGCATGAGATCCAGCACAAAGCTCTGCTTGGGGGCGACAGCGGCAGGATCGATGATACAAGCGAACAGCCCTCGCGTGAGCAGCCCCCCAACCTGTGGATAGACATACACCCCGCCCTCCGTCAGGAGCGTCACCATCGTTTCCAGCGGAACCTCATAGCTCTCCGACAGAACTTTCGCATGCCCGGGAAGGTCTTCCTGGTGCGTCATCGCGCAAGCCGTCACATTTCCCGGCGCATCGAACTCAGAGTAATCCTCGATGACGTTGTACAAAATCGTGGGCTTTGGCTTGTCGGCCTTTTTCTTTATTTTAAACATAGACTCCTACCAGTGAGTGGTGATGAGTGATGCGTGAGCGGGCTTATGAGCGGGATGGATAGAGTGATCACTCGTCACGCGTTCCATACGGAGGCAGCGTCATTAATCGTCCATCCTCAACCGGTCCTCCCACCGTAAAATGATAGAGCGACTGGAACGAACGACCCTTGATCCCCACGATCTCATGAACCGGATCGTCGAAGAAGCAACCGATTCCGGTCCCTCTCATCCCTGCCGCCTCCGCCTCAAGATATAATATCTGGCCCAGCAGACCGGCCTCCCAGAACAGGCGTGGATACCACCAGGCCCCTCCCTCACGCAAGCGCCCCTCGAACTCCGCAAGCATCCCCAGCGAGAACGCACTATCCCCCGCAATGTCTTGATGGCAACTCAGCTGCACCGCCGCCTTCTTCGCATCCCCCTCCAGCAGCCAATAGAACGGCAACATAGCAGAACAACCCGGCACGGGAGTCCAGATTAATTCTTCGTTCATCGATTGCTGGAGCAAGAGCAACTTCTCACGGTCACGCACAAGAACATACAACCCCGGCGTCAATCCCTCCACGCGATGCACGAACAGTAAAAGATGAATGGCCGGCTGCCAGGGCAAGACGTCCCAGGGCATCGGGCGATCCAATTGCGGTAGCTCCGCCGCAGGCATCACCCGACTCAACAGCTGAAAAAATGTGGCGGAGGCCATTGCGGTCTTGCCGTCAAACGAAACGGCACTTCGGCGCTGACGGATAATCGCACCAGCCAGCTGGTGCGAGTGATGCGTGATGGGTGAAACGTGATATGCAATGGAACTGGGGGCAGAGACCGCTCTAGACTCACAAGAAGTTTTCCAACCCGCTGCTGCCACCTCATCGATAATGTCCCAATGGACCCCGTGCTCTCCGCTTAACCGATTGGCGCTCCCGCGCCATGTTCCGGCTGCGAGACTCTGTATGAGTTCGGCGTCGAGAAACAGGGGGATCTCCGTCGACTCCCCATGTTTCACGTCTACCGTTTCACCTGTCACGTCCCCGGACGGCCAGACCACGGCCAGACAGTCCGGATGTTCCGACTCACCGTCGTGAAAATCCTCTGCACGGTCGGTACCTAATAATGCAGCCACCGTATCTTGCGCCACTCCATCCAACAGAGCCATGTTCCAGCCGAGAGTCGCCGCCGCAATCCTGGCCGTGCCCATCGCATGGCCGACGTCATGATTGCAGTAGCGAAACGCGCGCTCGCCGTACTTCCAGGCTTCCCGCCAATGGATCGACGTCAGCCCAAACAGAAAGGACTGCGCAGGAAACGGCGCAAGGAGTCGGGCCACCAGGCCTGCATCGAACTCCACCCGTAACTCAAGCCCATGCTCCCTCGGCGCATAGTGATAGAGCCCGGCTTTCAGATCCAGCCCCTCCATCTGCGGCAGAACAAGATAGCCCTCAGTCGGATGAAGATTCCCCGACGAAGGATTGACTCGAAGCGCCCACTGCATAGCCCCCGCCTGCTTCCACGCAGCATACCGGTTGAAATGATGTTTGGTCTGACTGTGATAGCGGATGACACGATCGAGGGGATCGATCGGCTCAGTCTCGGCTGATTCACGATAGAGGGGGATTTCTGTGGCCATCGTAATAATCAGCCACAGTCTACAGAGCCGCAGGAAGAAAAGTAAACGCGCCGGGATCAACGCGAATGAAAGAAAGCCGGTCCGCCCGGGCACGGCCAACGGCATGCTGGCAAAGCGACGGCCCTCTAATGAAGCGACACTACGGCTGCGCGGCGGCAGCAGCCGATTCCCGCGCAGGGGAACAACCGACCACTTCTTGCCAGAGAGGCACGTGCTTCGCCAGGCCACAGGCAGTCAAATATTGCAGATCGATAGCTGTGGGGATTCCACTCGTTGCAAGAGAATCACTTGCCTCTTCCAACGAGTTGGCCACATGAACGGCCGCCAGCGTACTAAACCCTTCCTGGCAGCGCTCCCCTGGGGCATGGTGAAAGGCCACCGCCTCCACGATGGCATCGCTCACCCCCCAAAGCCCGAGCAGATAGGCGCCCACATCTTCATGCGACGCCTTGAACACCGCCCGCTCTGCATCGCAAGTGGATAGACGCTCGTTTTTGAGCATCGTGACCACTTCGCCATACTGTTCAGAGTAATTGGTGGCGAGGACCAGGAGGCCGATATCGTGCAACAATCCAGCCATGAAGGCCCCCTCCACCCCGATGGAGCCGATGTCCTGACTCTTTGCAATATCCCTCGCGGAGGTGCCGGTCGTGAGACCGTGCTTCCACAAAACCTCCAAGGAAATGGGCGATCGCTTGGCCTGTTCAAATTGCGAGAAGACCTGCACGGCAAGAACCAGCGACTTCACCGAATCGATCCCCAGAAGGGCAATCGCATGAGCCGGGCTCGAGATGGTACGCCGGAGGCCGAAAAACGCCGAGTTCACAACCTGGAGCAATTTGGACACCATGGCCATGTCCTGGGAGATAATGCGCGTCGCGGCCTCGACCGACGCGTTGGACGAACCCATCGCGGCAACCAGCTCTTGATAGAGCTGCGGCAGGCTCGGCAGGGTGCGGATACCGGCAATCAAGCTGCGCAACGACTCATTGGTCAGGCGCGCCCCTAACGCACCGGCCCTGGCAATGGTGACCTTCAGCACCTCAGGCGTGAATGGCATCGGGATAAACTGATGCGCCACTTCCAACGCCGACACGATCGTGGCACGGTGGGCGCAGCTCGAAGACGCAATGCGAATGACGCGGGGGGCGCGGCTCTTCACTTCCGTGAGCAATTGCAGACCGCCCATGCCCGTCAAGTGGATTTCGGACAGGATCACGTCGATCGTCGATTGCGCAAGGACCGCCAGGGCCTCTTCTTCCTTCAGAACAAACTCCATCTCCCACTCGTCCGACAGCGGGGCCAGCATAGTCCGCAGAGACGCGAGATCAGAGGGCTCAGCCAAAACAAACAGCACTCGCTTCTTCATATTACCTCACGACTTGCAGACCACCGTCCGCTCCACTACTGTTCCATCGGAATAAAATTCGAATGACGTAAGGCGCCTGCTCTTTCACTTCCGTCAGCAATTGCAACGCGCCCATGCCCGTCAAATAGATAGAAGCCAGAATGACGTCAACCGTCGACTGCGCGACGACCGCGAGAGCCTCTTCTTTCTTGAGGACAAACTCCATCTCCCACTCGCCTGACAACGGGGCCACCATGGCTTTCATCGTCGCGATATCTGACGGGTTAGCCAAAACAAACAACACCCGCTTCTTCATAGTACCTCATAGATTATCGATTGCCACAAACTCCGTCTTTTCTCTATCGGTACAGCTTATTAATTACTTAAGTGTAATGCTTACCACTCCCTCGCGATATATCGTAAGGGCGCGTAAATACTACTCATTGACCTCCTTTTCCCTTACCGCGTATGCTAGGAAACATCGCAAGGAGAACATGATGCAATTCGACCCAGCCCTGGCCGCGCAGCAGGCATTCAGCCGAACCGAAGCCCTCAACGAGCTCGGCGCCGACTGGGACGAGGCGGCCGACGCAGAAGTGACCTTTTCGTCGAATGCCGGCTCGGTCGCCAAATCGGCCTATGAGCAACTCCTCGCGCTCGCCGTTCGCCATCCGCAAGCCCGCTCCTTCCAGGCGTTCTGCATCTTCATCACCTGGCAGCAGGTCACAGAAGAGACCCTGGCCCATCATTTCCAAACCGGAATAAGACTCAGCGAAGCCTATCTCGCCTCTCAGGACGTGAAACACGCACAAGACGTCGCCTACGTCACCGAACTCTACGGGTCATTTCGCGATGGATTGGGGCTCGACGAAGAGGATGAGATTCAAGTCGAGTTTCGACGCGACGAACCGAAGGGAGGCGACTGAATGCGTCTCTCGTGAAGCGTCGTTCGTGAAGCGCAGGACACCCGAATCCTACGAGATGCGAGCGACGAGATACGAACGACGCTTTACGAGAAGATGTCCGACGACCACAAACATCGCGCTCGCATTTTTCTCCACCGTGGCCAACTGACCCAGGCTAAGGCTGCCTACGAACAGGCCGTAGCAGAGGATCGCCTGACCCAGGACCAGCGAGCCCTCTCCGATTCGCTCGGCAATCTGGGCAATGTCCATGCCCTATCGGGCGATCTGGATCAGGCAGAAACCTGCTACAGGGAGGTATTACACATCCAGCGCGAGGAACAGAATTATCAGGCCATTGCCCATACACTCGTGAACCTCGGCAATCTACACGTCGGAGCCGGCACAGCGGAAAAGGCCCGTCCCTACTACCTCGAAGCCCTCGACCTCCTCACTCCGCTGAACGATCACCGGGCACTCGGTATCCTCTACCATAACCTCGGGATGGAAGAGGCCCGCCTGGCACGCTGGGATCACGCCACCGCCTACTTTACCCAGGCCCTTGATGCGCACCGCATCGTCGGCAATGAGGAGGGACTCGCCCTCACCTATAGTCAGATGGGCAAAACATTTCTGGATGCCGGCGACGTCAGGCAGGCGGAAAAATGTCTCAATAATGCGTCCGAACATTTCATCAAGCTCGGGAACGCTCCCGGCGAAGCCGCGGTGCTGCGCCTGCTCGGTGACGCGTACATCCGAGTCGCCGACCAGGTCTCGGCCATCCGCTGTCTCGAACGGGTCCTGTTCCTCGCCACGCACTACCGGCTGCCCGAGCTGAACCGTGACCGAGAATCGCTGAACCATCTTCGCCAATCCCTCCCTCGCCCCTGACCCTCCCCTCCCGAAGCCGCTCACAGAATCCTGCATTTTGCTGGACTAATTATGCTCGTCGTATACCATTAAGTAATGCGTACCATTCCCGTCCGGATCCGCCTCGCGATGACAGAAGGAATACGGCGAGGGACTCACGGCAGGCGACCCAGCGGCAAGCCTGCTCTCTTCTCCGAAACCAGGAGCGCAACATGACCAGCCGGACGTTATCGCGACTCTCGACCATCGTGCTCCTCGCCATCACCCCTGGCCTTGGAGCCGGCTGCTCCCATTGGATCGAACTGGCTGCCCCCACACATGCAACAGTGCCGATCAGTGCCTCGGTGGCCACAGACGCACGAGTCCCCCTCCTGCTTGAGACCCTGCATGTGACGGAAAATGGCGCAGCGATTGCTCCGCCCGCAGCACTCGAACGGCAGGTGCTCGGCGCCATCGAGTCCACTCGCCTATTTTCACAACATTACCTATCGGGGTACAGTCAACCGGCGACGGACCAGGCTCGCGTCACCCTGCGCCTGTCGATTAATAACCTCGCAGAGCCCCATGCAGGCCAAGCAGCCTGGCGGGACTTCGTCGTCAGCGCCTCGCTGTTCACGCTGGCGCCGTTCATCTCCCTCAATTACGACTACGGCACGGTCATGTCGCTTGAGGTGGAACGGTGGGACGGACACATCAAACACTATGTCGCCACCGCTGATGGGTCGGCCCACTACAACCTGTTCGGCGCATCCCCTGACCTCATCGAAGAATTGAAAGGTCAGGTGACGGAAGCCTGCCTGTCGTCCCTCCTCAATCAAGTCATTTATGACAGGACCTTCTACCTGGCCAGTCACGAGCAACCCCGAGACCGCCCGATTCACACTGTCACGGTCGGCGTCCGCCGCCCATCGAGCCGGGCCATTCCCATCTCACGACCCCTTGCAGACACGTCCCCCTGGTAACCCTCTCCAGCAACGTCCACGGCTTCTCAGAGGCCTGGCTCTCTCCTTCCGTGCAGTGGTAACATACGAGCCACAGCCATGAGGAGGCCCACGTGGATCTTGATTCGTTCAAACAAATGGTCGCGAAAAACCCGAAGGGCTTTCTCGGCCGTTACGGGCTGGGGAATAAGCTCATTCAAGAAGGCGGAAACCTCGACGAAGCGGTCGAGCATCTGACCGTGGCCACGCAACTGGACCCGACCCACGTCGCGTCCCATTTGGGCCTCGGGCGAGCCTTAGTCGCTTTGGGACGGAAGGACGAGGCAAAACCCGTCCTGCAAGCCGGCATCGACGCCGCGCGCTCCGGTCGATCGAACGGAGGCGTGGACCTCGTCCCTGAGATGCAATCGTTATTGCGAACCCTGTAAGCACGAACCGGATCGCCACGGAGAAAGGAGTGCCCCATGAAGATTGAAGTAGCCAGGCAGCGCATCGAATCGGCGATGGCACAGTACGGAGCCCAGGCCGGCATGGCCATCGATCTGGTGATCAATGAGGTGCGCTCCGATCTCGGCGCGGCCACCGCCAATGAATTGATCGACGAGTTCGACCTCGAACTGCAATACAACATCGCGCCGCTTGAATCGGACTACTCGAACAGCTGAACCCAATTAAAAGTTAAAAAGTAAAAATTAAAAAACACAGGACGGAAAATCTTGTACGTTGGCATGCTCTCCAGCTGGAACATCTCCATTTTTCACTTTTCACTGTACCCTTCTCCATAAGATGCCGCTAATTTGGTGCGCCATCTCCGGCCATGGCTACGGCCACGCCGCGCAAGTCATCCCGGTGCTCAACGCCCTGAGTACCCTTGTGCCAGGAATGACGGCGATCCTCCGCACCACGGTTCCCGCCTCGTTTTTCCGTGACCGACTGACGATCCCCTGGGACCTGCAGCCAGTACAACAAGATGTCGGCTGCATCCAACAGGGCCCCCTCGCCATCGACGTCAACGAGACCTGGGCTGCGCATCACCGTTTTCACGACACCTGGGACGAGCGCCTGGCGCACGAAGTCACGGCGATGCAGCAGGCCTCACCAGCGCTGATCCTCGCCGACACCCCCTACCTGGCCATCGAGGCCGGCTCCCGCGCACAGATACCGACCGTCGCCTTGGCAAACCTGACCTGGGACCTCGTGCTGAAGGAATACGGCCAGGCATCGAACGCTGCACAGCAACAGTTGATGCAGCGCATCCGTGATTCCTATGCAAAAGCCTCCATCGCCCTTCGCATGGCCCCTGCGCCTGAGATCGATGTCTTCTCCAACATCTTCAATATTGGCCCGATCGCCAGCCCCGCCTCCCCTGAACGAGACCGACTGGCCTCAGTCCTCGCGTTAGCGCCCACTGAGAGAACCGTCCTGGTGGGATTCGGCGGCATTCCTCTCACGTCCCTTCCGCTTGAACAGATCCAGCCGCTGCACCCCT
Organism: Nitrospirota bacterium; assembly: GCA_026387615.1. Lineage (GTDB taxonomy): Bacteria > Nitrospirota > Nitrospiria > Nitrospirales > Nitrospiraceae > Palsa-1315. The sequence goes on along the minus strand of JAPLLI010000077.1, from coordinate 4,615 downwards.
ATCGCTTCCTGTTCGATGGCCCAGTTCCACCCCAATATTCCCGCATTCACTCCACGCAGACGCTGCCATTTCCCTTTCAAACCCTGCTGGCCTCCGTGGACGTCATCCTGACCAAACCAGGCTACGGCACCATCGTTGAAGCAGTGGCGCGACAACAACCGGTCGTGTACGTCCGCCGATATAACTTTGCCGACGAACCGCCTCTCGTCGACTACCTCCATCGCTACGGGCGCGGCGCCGAACTCTCGCTCAGCGACTTCACCAGGGGCCGGTGGGAACAGGCCTTATCGCAAGCCCTGGCTGCCCCCTTGCCATCCACGCCACCGCCTCCAGCCGGCGAAACAGACGCCGCACAAGTGATGGCTCGCTACTGCCGGACCGATGGGTAACGCAGGGAGCCGTGCCCGCTCACTCCTTGCCGGCCCAGCAGGAGAAATCCTTTTCCCCATCCTGTCCATAAAATGCTATTGATGCTATAGTTGTGGCGGCCGTGAGCGGAAGCCCCCTCTGTCCTCACGAGTCACTCGCGTTATGGATAAACCTTCGCCACACACCGCCTCAACTATTACCCCCTCCCTGCTCGCCCGCGTCGCAAAGGGCGAGCAACAGGCGTTCAGCCAACTCTACGACCATTCGAGCACACGCCTCTTTACTTTGGCGGTCAAAGTCTTGGGGAATCGCGAAGAGGCAGCCGCGCTTTTACAAGATATCTATGGAGAGATCTGGCGGAACCAATCCCGCTATGATGTCGGACGCGGCACGCCCATCGCCTGGCTGGTGACCCTCACCAGAGGCCGGGCGATTGACCGGCTACGGGCCAGAGCCGCACAAGGCCATCAGGCCGCCACCGCTCTGAACGAAGCACCCGCGAAAGCGGCCAACCAGACACCGAACCCTGTTGAGACAGAGGCCGACCAAGCACTCCATCTCGCTGTCAGCGAGGCCCTCGCGGGATTGCCCCCAGGACAGCAGCAGGCCCTTGATCTGGCCTACTATGAAGGACTCTCCCTTACCGAGATCGCCGTGCGACTGAATCAGCCGCTCGACACCGTCAAATCACACATCATGCTCGGGATGGCTCAACTCCGGGACGAACTCCAAGAATGGTGGAATCAGGATCAACTCCCATGACGCATGATGAACTCGAGGATGCGATTCCCCTCTATGCCGCAGGCACGCTGTACCGAACCGAACGACAAGCGTTAGAAGCCCATTTACTCTCCGGCTGCGCCTCCTGCCACAGCATGCTGCAGGATTATCAATCCCTCGCCGCACATCTCCCGCTCGGGCTGAGCCAAACCAGCCCTCCGGAGTCGCTCAAATCCACCATCATGGCGACACCAGATCCCGCGCCAATCCCCCCTGACGGCACACACACACAACCGGCCCGATCGAGCCGTGAGCCTGGCGGATGGATGGACCACCTGTTGCATCCAGCCTCCCAGGACAAATCGCTCTCATTGCCCTGGGCTATTGGCCTGACCACACTCGTGATCCTAACCGCAGGCGGATATCTGGCTTGGACCATGGCCGAGCAACATGCCGACGTGGCATCCAAAATCCAGCAGATCCAGGCCTCGCTCCAGGAGCAATCAACCACTCTGGCCACAGTACAGCGTGAAACCGACAGCCAGACCAAGGCCCTCGCCGAACTGCGCCATGACTTACAGCAGCAGACGAGTGAGGCCGCGGAGGTCAAGGAACAACTGGCCCGGCATGAAGCCGAGCTACAAGAGGCCCGCCTGCAACTCAGCCTACGGGACGACGCCAGGACCTCGCACCGGCCGCAAGACGAATTGGCCCTGCTCTTTCGACGGCCCGATATCCGGCCCCTCTCCCTGACCGGATCGGATCTGGCCAAACGCGCATCAGGGTTCCTGCTGTACGATCCTGTGAGCCATAAAATCTGGCTCTACGCCGTGAACCTGCCGGCATCTCCAGCCGGCACGACCTACCAACTATGGGCCGTGCGCGGTAAACCCATCAGCATCGGAACCTTCCAGATAAGCCGAGGGAAAACAACACATCTCCTGGTCAAGAAAGTGTCGAGCTTCACCGGCGTGAAAACATTTGTCGTCAGCCTGGAACCCTCGGGAGGCCGCCCGCAACCGACAGGCCCCATGTATCTCTTGAACCGGCGAACCCTATTCCTTTACCTCACCAAAAAACCGTATGCGAACCCTGGGCCACCTGACCATCGCAACCCTCCTCTGGGGGCTCTGCCTGATTTCTCCGCCTGAACTCTGGGCGCTGGAAAAATATGGCCGCCCGCTGCCGGAAATGGAAGGGACTCATGACCAGAGCGAAGAACACTGGCTCCATGGCTATCTCCTTACCGGGGCCTTCATGAGCAACCCCAGCTTTGCGGCAAGACCGGACAATAGCGGCCTGGTCGGTCTCCGCCACATGATCCACCTCGAAACGGATATTTATAAGGAATATCTGCAGTTCTACACTGACCAGAACTTTTTTTCCGACCGACAGAACGGCTGGATCAGCCTCGCGGAATGGGACTCCGTCTATGCCTTCACCGGCGCCATCCAGAACTGGGGCTGGCGGCTACAATATGAACGGGACGCCCCCATGGATCGAAGCGGCACCATCCAGGCCTATGCCGACACGCTCGTGACCTACCGGCCGGCCGATGCCCGCAGCCTCAGCTGGTGGCGCTCGGCGTTCCCTGAACAGAACCTCACGGTCTATGCCGGTGCCGGCTGGCTCTTTCACAACCAGACCTACTTTGCCCGCCCGGACAATACAGGCCGCGCATTGTTCCGCTATGTGGCGCATGCCGATCTGGACCTCTACCGCAATCTCGTCGTTCTCTTCGTGGACGGGAACTTCTTCACGGACCGGAGCGCCTCCAATGTCCTCCAGCCCAGCGAATTCGACCTGGTCATGGGCCTCGCCGTCCGCTATCAGGATATGGAGATCGCCCTGATCCATGAACGGGACATGTCGTTGGATCGAGAGGGGTTGGTGCAGCGGTACACCGCCTTGCAACTGCGCTACGAATTCGAATGGACCAAGTCGTCGAGCCCGGCACGCATCGCACAAGGCGGTCACCATGCCATCAAATGAGCAGGATCAGGCCTTCATGCGAGTGGCCCTGAAGGAAGCGGCGCGCGCGACGGAACTCGGCGAGGTGCCAATTGCGGCGCTGGTGGTGCAGGGAGACAGGATTCTGGCCCAGACACATAACTATCGCGAACTCTGGCAATACCCCACGGCCCATGCGGAGATCATCGCCATCCGCGCCGCCGCAACAACACTGGGCAGTTGGCGATTGCTCGACACGACGCTCTACGTGACCCTCGAACCCTGCACCATGTGTATCGGAGCGATTATCCTGGCGAGAATTCCCAGAATCGTCTTTGGGGCCAGGGATCCGAAAGCCGGCGCCTGCGGCTCGGTGTTCGATTTATCATCGGAGCCGAAGCTGAACCATCGGGTTTCCGTAACAAGCGGGGTACTGGAACAGGAGAGTCAGGCCCTCTTACAGAAATTCTTCAGAGAGCTACGCGAGGCGCCGCCAACGACAAAGCCGTCCCCTCCGCAATAGTCTGTCCTATCGCACCAAGCCGCCACGCGCGGTCCAGTCCTGCCCCTGCGCCGCCACAGCCCCATCCCAACCCTCTCCGCATGAGAGAAAACGAATCGTCCAACTGTCCCGACCAAGCGAGTCAGCCGGAGCCAGCACCTCTGCTCCTGCTCCATCCCCTGCCAAAAGAACCTCGCACTGGCTCAGCGATCTGAGTCCGACGCCCTGCGCCTTCAGCACAGCCTCCTTCGCGACCCAATAGCGAAAGAACCGCGCCGGGCGCTCTTCCTGAGCCGATTGCATAATCATGGTCTGTTCGCCTGGCGAAAAATATCGAGTGGAGAGTTTCTCCACCGCGACATCCGGACGGATTCGCTCCAGATCCACTCCCACCTCTCGGCCCTGTGCGATGGCAATGAGCGCTAAACCATGGGCATGAGAGAGGTTGAAGGAAATATCGCTCCCATGTCTCGCGTAACAAAGCACTGGCTTGCCAGCCGGACCCAGTTGCAACGTCACGGCACCTGGCTCAATGTTCAGGTAATGGCCTAACAATAGCCTGAGGCTGCCATGCGCAAAAATGTAACGGTGCCGGTCTTCGTCACGGATAAATCGACCGGCTCGCGCGCGCTCTTCATCGGAAAGCAGAAGGCGACATCGGTCCTGACAGGCCTGAGGTCCGTCGAGGCTCACACCCCACAGCGCGATAGTCGTTGCATCAAGGCGATAGAGATCGTGCCCTTGAGCATCCAGAACTGCGTCAACCGGCTGAAAGGGCAGCGGCAGGGCTTCAGATGAACCGGCGTTTGGCATACGTTACACCCTCAACCGATCCCTCCGCCTGAGTCAGACAGGACATCGATTGAAAAAATACTCCCGGCGCGATAAGCTCGCCTCACTGTCGATCACGCGCACGACACAGTCCCAATCCTACCCTGACGTTCGACGAGTTCTACCATGCGGAGATCATCGCCATCCGCGCCGCCGCAACCGCACTGGGCAGTTGGCGATTGCTCGACACGACGCTCTACGTGACCCTCGAACCCTGTACCATGTGTATCGGAGCGATTATCC
>JAPLLI010000228.1 GCA_026387615.1 Nitrospirota bacterium | reverse complement strand
TCTTCAACGATGTGGAGATGCCGCTCATCCCAGTATTGGCCGAGATCGAGCGGAACGGGTTCTTATTGGATGTCGAAGGTCTGCACAAGCTCAGCAAAGAATTAGAGCATGATCTCGATAAGATGATCGAAACGATCCAGGGCATGGCAGGCGGCGAGTTCAACATCAATTCGCCCAAGCAGCTCGCCACCGTGCTCTTCGAGAAGCTGGGGCTCAAACCGATCCGGAAAACCAAGACCGGCTACTCGACCGATGAAGACACGCTGGCGCAGCTTGCCGCACAACATGAATTGCCCGCGCAGATCGTGAACTATCGGAGCCTCAGTAAGCTCAAGTCCACCTATGTGGACGCCTTGCCTGAAATGGTGAATCCTGAGACCAAGCGGCTCCATACCTCGCTCAATCAGACCGTCGCGGCGACCGGACGGCTTTCCTCCACCGAGCCGAATCTGCAGAATATTCCGGTGAAGGGCGAGTATGGCTTGCGGATCAGAGAAGCCTTCATCGCGCCGCCTGGCCATACCCTGCTTTGCGCCGATTATAGCCAGATTGAGCCTCGCATCCTCGCGCACCTGTCGCAAGATCCTCGCTTGCTCGCCGTCTTTGCGAAGGGGGAGGACATTCACATGGCGACGGCCATGGAGATTTTTGGCCTGCCCTCTAGCCAGATCACGCGAGATATGCGGCGCGTGGCCAAGACAGTTGTCTTCGGGATTGTGTATGGGATCAGCCCCTTCGGCTTGGCCTCGAACATTGGCGTGACGCAGGCAGAGGCGAAGAAGTACATCGAGACCTTCTTTGAGAAGTTTTCAGCCGTGCGCGCCCTAATGGATCGGAATATCGAAGAAGGCAAAACGAAGGGTTACACGACCACGATCCTCGGAAGGCGGCGTCCAATTCCCGAGTTGCAGAGCGGCGATCCGGTGCAAAGGGGCTTTGGCGAACGGATGGCGGTGAACAGTCCGATCCAGGGCTCAGCCGCGGATCTCATCAAGGTGGCGATGATCAACGTGAGCCGGTTGTTGCACCATGAGCTGCCCCATACCAAGATGATTCTGCAAGTCCACGACGAGTTGATCTTCGAGGTGCCGGAGAAAGATTTGGAAGAGACGAAGCGGCTGGTGAAGCAGGAGATGGAAGGGACGGGGAAGAAGATAGGCCTGTCGGTGCCGCTGAAAGTGGATATTGGGACGGGCTATAATTGGCGAGTCGCGCATCCGTAGGTGTGTTGGGGCAGATGGTTCCTGTGCTCTCAGAGCAGAGGAGGGATGGGGGCTGATGATCTTCTGTGCTCGCGCAACGCGCGGCCTCAGAAGGCCCTCGTTGGACGCGCGCAGTGGAAGATCGTCAGCCTCCATCCCTGAAGAGATCACGAGCGAGTTTGAAAGGATCATCCCGCCCATCCCAAGTGAGAAGGTGTGGGAAAACTTGAATGTCCGATTCCCGGTTCAGGAAACCGTTATTCGTGCCCCACTCAGGCATATTCGAACTCACTTAGGCCAACTAGAACCAAGCGTTAGGAGAAAAAATAACTTTGGCTAGAATAGGCCTGGCGGGGTGGAGTGAGGTGGGCTCGAGCTACCGAGATTAGGGTGCTATTTATAAAATCCCGTCGCGGTGAGCCTCCTGCCAAAATGTTTTGGTAGCCTCTCTAATAACCGGAGAGAGTGGTCCTGGATTCCACCAGCCTATCCCCGCATCGTTCAAAAACGGAACCATTGGAGCAAGTAGCCACATAAAGAGGCCACTAAGAGCTTTCTCCGTAATGTCGTACTGATACACTTTTATTTCCTTGAAATCCAGGAGTACCGCAAAACTAAGAACATACTGACGGGTCGTGTAAGCAGGAAGCACCGTTGCGGTCGCCAAACTGAGGAGATGGACGTAGTAATTTTCTGGTGACACTTGCTCCACGCTGACCACGCACACCAGTCCCTTACTAAGAATGTGTTCCGTAAATTGAGCATGCATTCCAGATTGCAGCAGGACTTCTGCCACGCCGGTATAGAGCCGATCGCCAGTAGAATCACGACAAGGGGTCTGCCCCCACCGGCCACAGTGATGAAATATGTAGTACCGGGGAATGACGAAGTACACTGGCCCGTCATAGTGCAACGCCAGATTGTCTCTTCTTTCATTAGACTCTCGAGCAGCTAGACGGTAGTTGGCCATGATGCAGGCATTCATTGACGCCGCCAGGGCAATCAGCATGATCAGGTGTAGTACGAAAGAATGACGCTTCATGGCTTTCAGAAATTGGTGGATCGTACACAATGTCTGAAAAAGCGTAACGGAAGATCGTTCCTCGGTCAAGGCTCGAATCCGCGCACCTGGCTTGTAATATCGTGATTCATTTGGTTCGAATCGGCCCAAGGATAAGTCAAAATACTTGAGAAATCGACTGGGCGTTTGGAAAGCTTTAGGCAAAGACTTTGATGCCGAAAAATGGTGTCCGGTACTGCTTCTCAAGAAAGAAGCAAGTTCCTTAGTGCTTGAGTCCTGTCGAGTAATAGCTTGTTCAGGCGGATGTCGGTGACGTGGCCGGTTCTGACGTCCTTCTCACTATTTGAATTGCCCGTACAGTTTCAGTGCAACTGCGTGAAGGCTGACAGGTGGAGTGTTGATGAAGGTGAAGCGTTAGGACGCTTGGTAGAGGGCCTGCGTGATTTCTGTCGTATTGAAGAGCAGCGTGTTGAGGCGGGTATAGGCTGCGTGGCCGAAGTAGTGGTCTCGCACGTTGGTTGATCCCGTGGAGTCTTTGTAGTCGACGAGCATGCCTAGCCCTTCGCTCGGGATGCGGACGGCGCGTCTGGCACATTCGAGCCAGCGCTCGAATCCGTCGAAGGGTTCGACGATTTCCCACACAGCCTTGTTCGCGGTTTTCGCTGCTTCTGCTTCCGGCACGGCATCGCTGCCTGCTACGGCCATTTCCTGATCATCATCTCCGCCCCTGGCAATCGGCATTTCCATCGTGATCTGGGGGAGCTCCATCTTCGCGAGCCAGGTCTTGCCATCGGTCCGAAGATTTCGATGGTTGACGATATGGAGCAGCTTGCCCAATCCTGACAGGTCCCATCCGTACCGGACCGGCATACCGAAGGTGACAACGTCCAGCGCCGCGCCATTCAGGAGGGTGCCCTCCGACAGGAAGGGCGCGATCCGTTGGATGGTCGTGGCGATGTCCGATCGATTGGTTTGAGCAGCGAAGGCTAATAGGAGGTCGAACAGTCTCGTCCTGCTGCTGGATGCGGATGGACATAAGAGGTTCGAGACGAGGGCGAGGACGAGGCCTGCCTGTCCGTGGGCCTGTACAAGGATTCGATCTCCCTGGCCCAGCTTGTGGGTTTCGGTCCAGTCGCGCAGCCGTCCGAGCAGCGAGATGGCTGCCAAGGCACGGCCCAGGTGATGGTGTTCAGAGGACCAGAGTTCGCGGAGGCAATGGATCGGACGGTCCAGGCCCTTGTTGAGGGACTGTTTCATGAGTTCGACGTAGGCATTGGTGAAATTGCCCGCATCTCCGATCTGTTCATCGAGCAGCCGCTTGGTGGCGTCATCGTTCGGGAGCGGTGGCTTTAGGCCTCCCGGCAGAGAGGAGATGCCATTGCTGCCGTCTCGTAGCAATGCCAAGAGGGCATCGAGTCCCGCCACGCCGCGTGAGTAGCCGCGCTTGAGCCCGCCCAGGTCATCCAGTCGTTGCGCCCCGAAGAGGTCGGTTCCCATGATGGAGCCATGCAGCAAAACGATCAGGCGGACGCCCGCTTGCGACAGGCGCTTGCCGGCTGCGGCCATGGTTTCCTGTCCGGACGGCGATTCCGATAGCGTTGCCAGGGTGGCCTCACGAATAGTCAGTCGCTCGCCGGGATTTTTCCGGGACATCTCGTCATGTTGGAAATTATTTTCGATGGGCATGAGACGTTACATACCCGATGTGGGTCGTGGACTGCAACGGAAGATAAGCAGGATGCTGAAAAAGCCCGCCAGCATCGTTCTCGCTTCGCTCAGAGGCTCAACGTACCGCAAGGGTACGCTTCGCCTCTTCGCTCGCTGCGGCCTTGCTGACGGGTTTTTTTGAGCATCCTGCGAGGGACGGCTTATGAGAGGAGATTGCTTATGACCGGCAGTGGGGCTGGGTAGGCTTCGGTTCGTGTGTCTCCTGCCATTTAAGGCGAGCAACAAGTACCTGCGTCGATCACTTTTTCTTGCTCTTGCATGCGATCGCCCACCATGTGGTTTGCACGCTGTCCGGTATATTCCGCGCCCACTTGCCAGGGTCCGTGTTTGAAACGACGATGTCGCCCTTACCCATCAGCCCTGAATACCGATAGGCGGCTAGCGTGCGGTGCTTTTCTTCGCGGCAGTCAAACTCCATTTGTGACTTAGATGACCGAAACGACTTTCCTTTTGTCCCTGAAGCCTGTGACGCCGCAAAGTTCTGTAACACCCACATCTTTGTGACATGACCGGCGCGTCGTATCGTGCCACGGTCCACATAGTGGGTGAGGATGCCATCCTCATTTTCCCCACTCTTCGTCCATTCCGCCCATGCGTCATGGGTCATTAGCAATATACACAGAGTCATGAGAATCAATCGTGTCATCAGAAAGACCTCCTAGACGGATTACGGTAGGGCGACTGTCGCTTGATTCGTCGTTTTTTTCAAGACGAAAGTGCCCGATACGGAACCATCGTAAGGTGACCGGGACTATGGAGTGGGGGCGCGGAGCGCGGCATCAGCGGTTTGAGGCGCTGGGATTTATGTGGAAGGTGCGACGAGTGTTGGTGATGGTTTCGGTTGCAGCCTGCGTGGGCACTAAACGGTTTATCGCATTGTTGCGGTGTGTGCGTGCGAGTCGGGCCTCGCGCCGTTTAGAGGGGCTGCTTGTTTATCGAACGGCTGACGGGGTGGATTCCTGGCGGTCTGCGGCTGGCTTTGGCTGGATTTGACTCTTGGGCATGACGGCGGTGGCCTGGCAGATTTTTCTCTCTTCGTCCACCTGGCGATCCACGATTTTTACGCCCTGAAGATATTCCTGGACGATTTCTTCCCTGGTGAGCTCGATGTCCTGTTCCACCTCTCGTCCGGTCCGATCGCGAATCCGGTCGACCATGTGTTCCTTGACCATCACACGGATCTGTTTCGCGAGATCGGTTCGGGCTGAGAGTTCCGAGACCCGTTGGCAGACGATCCGGCCCTTGCTCAGGTCTCCCTGGCCAGTTCCAATGAGATACTGTTCCGTGGAGTAGTGGGCAGCGCTTCCCGTGACAGTGGTTTTGGCGCCAGTTGGTTCGTTCGTCGTGCCGCCTTGTTCGATCTGTTGCAGTTGTTGGAACGATCGCTCGGCTTGGCGGGTGACCGAAGGCCCTGGGCCTGGCTCAGCCGACAGGGCCTGTCCTGCCCACGAACAGGCTAAGGCAACGAGGCCATAATAGATGGGCTTGAAGATGACTCTGCGATCCATGGGCTATCGTTCCCTTCCTCCCCCACTCCTATAATGACTCCCTCCGCTACTGTGCGGTCCCCCGTTTCCCCTCGTATGTGGCGCCACTTGAGCAGGGGCTCGCGGGACCTGGCGCGGAGCCGGCGGATGGATGTAGTTGTTAGTTGGGGGAAGCCGCCTGGTGATCGGAGGCTGTCGGGCTTGTGACTGACGTGGCAGTAGTTGTTGGCGTGACGGCAGGGTTCTATAGGTGATTTCGTTCAATCGCAACGGGATTGGTCCCGGCCCTGATTGGTGGGGCACGAGCTGGTAACTTGGCATGGTCGAGGGCCTCATGCCCGGTGCAGGGGGAGCGGGCGGTTGTGGCGGTGACGAAGGCTGTCTCGCGGTCATGACTTGCTGAGCTGCCTGGACATGCTGACTGGAAGGATACAGGCTTCGTGCCAGGTTCAGGAGCGCCTGGGTTTGGGACTGCCCTCCTAACGGATAAGAGGGAGTTGTCGGCGAGGCGAGGACCCAATCAGTCCAGGCCTGTGAGACCATAGCGTTCGATTGCGCACGATTGAAGAGGTCTTGGCGTTGTTGGGCCGCTTGCTGCGTTTGCTCTGGGGTCGAGGCCTTGGCGAGGGCCTGATTCGCCGCGTCGAGGTTTTGCTGGAGCTGATCGTTTTCCTGCCGCAATGCGACGAGTTGGTGCTTAGCGTCCTCGTTCTCGCGCAAGGCCTTGATGGCGTGGCCCACGTCTTCCGTGTCGATCTGGGCCACCAGATCAGTTTTGACTAGGATGCCGTCTCCATCAAGCTGCAGATCGGTGTGTTGTTCGAGGACGAGGACCAATCCAGCGGTGTAGGTTCGAATTTCGTCTTTCGTCACATCCAGGCCCTTCACGATCGTGGTGCTTTCGAGGTAGACGGCCACTTCTTCTAAGGCCTGCCGTTTGGCGGCTTCCGTGGCCAGGCGGATGGCGTCTTCTTTGGTGTCACGGTCTCCCATCCGGTGTTCACCCTGGGCGGTGACGATGCGGACCTCCGCCAGAGTTATGGTTGGCCAGATAGAGAGGGTGCCCCAGAGGGCGAAGAGGCTCACTATGGGCAATAAGGCGCGCGGTCCCGCCAGGAAGGTTGGTGATTGCGAACAACAGACGTCTGACATCGTCTCTACTTTCTCCGAGACAAGACGGACTTGTTGAGAGGCACGAAACTACATGAAGCATAGCACTGACATCGACTCTTGACTATGCCGTTGAGAAGGCCCTTCCGCTGTATAGGCCATGCCGGCGAGGCCGTTCTCTCCCTTGCCTTGGCGGAAAACGCCATGATAGCTTAAGCGTCCTCTTGGAATGGCATAGAAAGGACTGATCCGTGCATATCTCAATCAGCCTTGCTCGTTGGTGGTCGATTCGGATACTGGCCCTATCCCTGTTCCTGTTCTGTTTGATTCTTCCGAGAGATGCGGCGGTGGCTGCGACATCGGCGGGGGAGGCGTCCGCCTCAACGGCTCAGACCGAACATGTGATTCTCTTCGTCCTCGAAGGATTTAGCCAGGATTCCCTGAAGGGCGGCACGATGCCGACCCTTAGCCGGTTGGTGAAGGACGGGTCTGTCGCCTGGTCTGCCACGGCGGTGAAGCCGGCCTTGCGGCTCCCGACGATGGCGTCGTTGATTACGGGGATGACGGTCGAAAAGCACGGCATTACCAGGAACGACTTTGAATGCAGCCGCGGCTATACACGCGCTCCGAGCGTGTTCTACTAACTCGAATTTAGCGGGGGGCGCGACAGCGCGAATTACCTCATGGACGAATCGCTCTAACAGCTGGCGAGACCGGAGCCCAACACCAC
>JAPLLI010000242.1 GCA_026387615.1 Nitrospirota bacterium | reverse complement strand
GCGGAGCGCATCCTCGCTGCTGGCCTGATAGGACATGAAGGGCATATCGCCGATCACGAGCGCCCGCTGCGCCGCTCCTGCCACCAGTTTCGTGTGGTAGAGCATGTCTTCCATTGTCACGGAGAGAGTATCGGCCTTCCCCTGCACGACCACGCCCAGCGAATCTCCGACCAGGATCGCTTCAATGCCGGCCTGTTCGACGATGCGCGTGAAGAGCGCGTCGTAGGCCGTCACGACGATGAGTTTTTTCTTGTCCCGCTTGTGCCGTTGAAACTCGGGGATCGTCATCAACCCACTTCTGCCTTGGTGAGAATCTCTGACAGCCGATGAGTGGCCTTGATAGCCATGATATGGACCCCGTCGCAGTAGGGCCGCACCGCCTTGATCGTCCGCACCGCGATGTCCACCCCCACATCCTCCGCGCGCCCGGGACCGGCAGCCCTCAGTTCGTCGATCATCTCCTGGGGGACGGAAACACCGGGGATGTTAGCGTTCATGAACTCCGCCATCTTGGCGTTGCGCAACACGAGAATGCCAGCCAGCACCTTAACCTTAAAGGGCCGCACCGCTTTCATGAATGACGCAAACTGCTCCGGATGGTAGATCGCCTGGGTCTGAAAAAACTGGGCGCCCGCTTTCACCTTCACTTCAAATTTAGCCAGCATCGGTCCCAGCGGATCGGCCTCCGGCGTCACGGCGGCGCCAATCGTAAAATCCGTCGAGCCATCCAACTTATTGCCTGCCATATCCAGCCCGTTATTGAGCCCCTGCACGAGCTGCATCACTTGAACTGAGTCCAAATCATACACCGGCTTGGCCTCTTTATGGTCTCCGACGGTTGGATAATCGCCGGTGAGGCAGAGAATATTACGGATGCCGAGCATGGAGGCGCCCATGAGGTCAGACTGCATCGCGATCCGGTTCCGGTCGCGGCAGGTCATCTGCATCACGGGATCGTGGCCGAGCTCATAGAGGAGTCGGCAGACAGGAAGCGATCCGGCCCGCACCACGGCAGCCGTGTTGTCCGTCACGTTGACCCCATGCACCCGCCCCACCAACTGCTTGGCATTCTCCAGCACGCCGGAGATGTTGGTGCCCTTGGGGGGATTGTACTCAATCGTGACAGCGAACTGTCCCTGCGTGAGCACATCCTTCAACCGTTTCGGTTCTCGACTCATGTCCCCTAATCCTCTCTCCAACCAAGGAGGTGGCTGGGATGCTCCATCGTGCGCGCGTCCAACGAGGGTCTTCTGAGACCGCGCGTTGCGCGAGCACAGGAGCGTTCCAGCTGCCTTACTTCATCCCGGCCTGTCGCTTCGCCGACTCCACCGTATTATCCAGCAGCATCGCAATCGTCATCGGCCCCACGCCGCCCGGCACAGGGCTGATCCAGCCGGCCTTCTGACTGACTGGCTCAAAATCGACGTCGCCGCACAATTTACCGTCCGGCAACTTATTGGTGCCCACATCGATGACCACCGCTCCCTCGCGCACCATATCGGCCGTCACGAACTTGGCCCTCCCGATCGCCACCAGCAGCAACTCGGCCTCCCGGCAGACCGAAGCCAAATCCTTGGTCTTGGAATGGCAAATCGTCACAGTGGCGTTGCGTTGCAGCAACATGAGCGCCAGCGGCTTGCCGACGATGTTGCTCCGGCCGAGCACGACTGCGCGCTTGCCCTCGATCGTGATCCCCGCCGACTCGATCATCTTAATCACACCCGTGGGGGTACAGGCCTCGAACACCGGATTGCCCTCAACCAGCCGGCCCAAATTATACGGATGAAACCCGTCGGCATCCTTGTTCGGCGACACCGCCTCAAGGACCACCCGGCTCTCGATATGTTTCGGCAAGGGAAGCTGTACCAGAATGCCGTGAATCTTCGGATCGGCGTTTTTCTTTTCAATCAAAGCCAGCAACTCTGCCTGAGTCGTGCTAGCTGGCAGCTTATGATCGTCCACATAGATCCCGGCCAACTCGCAGGCCTTCTGTTTATTTCTCACATAGACCTGAGAGGCAGGATCGTCGCCCACCAGGATCGTGGCTAAGCCTGGCTTGACCCCGGTCTTCGCCAGGACCGCCGCCGATTCGACTGCCAACCGCTCCCGTACTTGCAATGCTAATGCTTTGCCATCGATCAATCGTGCCGCCACAACACCCTCCTCAGTGAGAGACTAACAAGGAAAACCAAGGCACCATAGCAGGGCATTTTTGAGCAAGTCAACGACAGGAAAGCATGAGGTTCTCGGCCATTTCTTGACAGGCTCTCAGCCTGGCAGCTACGATGGATTCATCGAGCACGATCAACAGCCATCTACCCTGAGAGCAGAACCTCCCCCCTATGTCCCTTCTAACACGTATCATCAATCATCCAGCCTCCTGGCTGATCTGGACCCTCTCCCTGGTGGCCGTCAGCCCGCTGGGCGCCCAGATCACCGTGACGGAGCTGCAATCCCCCTATAGTTTCGTCAACGATCCGGTCGACAAGGGCTATTTCATCTCCAGCGTCAACGGCGAGGCCGACGCTGCCGACAACAACGGGTTCATCACCAAACTCGATCCGAATGGCAAGCTCCTCAATCTGAAATTCATCCAAGGTGGAAAGGGCGACGTCACCCTCCATGCTCCCAAGGGCATGGCGTTGGTGGAACATGTGCTCTACGTCGCCGACCTCGATACCTTGCGGGGCTTTGATACGACCACCGGCAAGCCGGTCCTGGCTCTAACCATCCGGACTCCGGCAACCTCACAGGCCCCAGCGCCACAGACCTCCTTGACCGACGTGACCTTTGATGGCAAGGGTCACTTGTATTGCTCCGACCAAAAAGCCAACACGATTTACCGAATCGACCTGGCCAGCAAAACCTTTTCCGTGCTGGTGACGGACCGAGCCCTGGCAGGCCCTTCAGGCCTGGTCGTCCATCCCAGGTCCGGTCAGATCATTGCGGTGAGTTGGGATAAGGGCAAGATTTCCGAGATCTCGCCGGAGGGCCGGGTCACGGAGCTCGTCTCCAACGGATTCTTTTCCAGCCGCTTCCAAAACCTTCGCGGCGTGGACTTCGACCGTTGGGACAACATGTACGTGTCGGACTTCACAACAGGAAAAGTCTGGCGCATGAGCTGGGACAAGCGGTTTCAAGTCATCGCCGAATTCCTCCCCTCGCCGGGAGACCTGAGTATCGACCGGGCCAATAACCTGATTCTCGTGCCCTATGAATATGCTGATGCCGCAGAAATGAACGGGCTTGAAACACCCAGCGATGGGAAGCCTAAACAAGAAAAGCGGACGTTGGCGGACTATGGGTTCATCCCTCCCCCGCCAAAACCGGCACCAGAAGGACCTGCGAAAAAATGAGCCACTGCGCCTATTGCACACAACGGAAAGGCAAGCGGTCCTGCCCCGCTTTGGCCGGACAGATCTGCAGCCAATGTTGCGGCGAACATCGCATCGTACGGGTGGCCTGTCCGCAAAACTGCGTCTATCTCGAATCGGGGAGCGACTATCAGCAGAAGCGGCTGGCGGTGCAGTTCATGCCGTTGCGGCGGGACTTCTATCGCGAACTGTCCGAGCTGGGCGGCGAAAAGGCCGTGGCCTTGTTCAATCTCGTCGAAGTGGTAATTTTCGGGTATTTCCAGAGCCGCCGTGACGGTCAAGATGCGGAGATCGTGGCGGCGCTGCAGGGCCTGCGACGCACCCTCAGCCCGCTCCACGTCCCTGCCTCACCGGCGCCGGTCTTTGCGGAACATCTGAAGAAGGAATACGACACGTTTAAAAAGCAGAACCCTGAGCAGATCGCCGATATGTCTTCTGCGCCGGAGATACTGGATCGTGCGATCGCCTTCGTTTCAGAATTTTCCGGCGCGGACTTTCAATCGCACCGGTTCCTCGACGGGCTCATCGGCTACGTTCGAGCCTACCATCCCGAGATCGCGACCCATCTCACCAAGCAACGTGAGGCAGGCCACATCATCTTGCCGGGACAACAGTTCATGCCGCCCCCGGCCCCTGAGCAGCATACCCATGACCCAGGGTGCCAGCACCACCACTAATCAGGATGCTGAAAAATTCCGCCAGTCTGAAAACGGTGAGCGCTGAACGATGAGCAATGAATGATACAGGTCAGACAGGGCCTATGAGCGCAGGAAACGAACGAACCATCAGAAAAGCGCGCCGGGTGAAGTTACGCTGCACCGTCAGCTTATCGTCGGGGGAGATCACACGGTCACGAACCTCTCGATCGCCGGCTGCCGGGCCGAGGCTGGCATCGCCTTGACGGAAAAGCTCAACGCTCAAGTCCTGCTGCACCTGCCGAACCAGTCGCCTCCGATGAAAGTCGAACGGGCCTCCGTTCGTTGGGTCTCGGGCAATACCTTTGGCCTCAGCTTCATCCTCTTCTTCCCGTCGGAACGAGCCCGCCTCCGCACCTTCCTCGAAAATATCAAATAACGTTCCCTCTTCTCTCTTCCACCGTCTACAAGCAGTGAGGTCTCACGGACTCCACCTGCGCACATCGAGCGAGCACATTCTTATTGTACGCGCTCTGGGAGCAGAGGAGCCCGTGAGACCGCGCTGCTACTCAATAATCGTCACCGTCATCTCAATCCGCTCGTTCGGCAGATCGTGGTCGTTTCTCGGCAAACTCACGATCTTATCGGCAATCCCAAGGCCTTTGATCACCTCGCCGAACGCCGTGTATTTTCGATCCAGGAACGGGGACGGCTCGACGACAATAAAGAATTGCGATCCCGCGGTATCAGGCTCGGTCGCCAGCGCCATCGACACAATGCCCCGCTTGTGATGGACCTCGCTGAATTCCGCCTTCAGGTAGACCGGATTCCCCTTCGCATCCTTCGGCCCACCCGCCCCATAGGTCTCCTTGCGCAGTGAGTTCTTGGTATTGGGATCCCCGCCTTGGATCATGAAACCAGGGATGACGCGATGGAAAATCGTCCCATTATAAAAACCGGACTTGGCCAAGGCGATGAAATTCTCGACATGCTTCGGGGCCACATCGGGATAGAACTTGATGTGAATCTCCCCGAACTTGGTCTTAATAATCGCTTTCGGGCGAGGGTCTTCCACAGGAGCAACCGGTTTCAGATCGGCCTTTCCCCCACACCCAGTAGTGAGACCGATCGCCACCAACATTCCACACAGCAAGAGGCCTCTCACGACGGCAGCCTCACGCGTCAGGGTCCACCAATGTTGCATAGGCTACTCGACCACCAGGATCGTCAGCTCGATCCGCTCAGCCGGAAGATCCCGGTTGTTCCTCGGCGCGCTAACGATCTTGTCCGCCACGTCCATCCCCTTCACCACCTCACCAAAAGCCGTGTACTGCCCATCCAGAAAATTCGAATCCTTCACGACAATAAAGAACTGGGATCCAGCGCTATTGGGGTCGCTTGTGCGCGCCATGGAAAGAATCCCCCGCTTGTGAGAGATATCATTGAATTCGGCCTTGAGCCGCTGGCTCGGGCCTCCCTGGCCATAGGTTTCCTGCTTGTTCGGATCTTTGGTGTTGGGATCGCCACCCTGGATCATGAACCCGGGAATCACCCGATGAAAAATCGTGCCGTTATAGAATCCTGACTTTGCTAACGCCATGAAGTTTTCAACATGTTTGGGAGCCTTGTCCGGGAAGAAGACGACTTCCATATCCCCGAACTTCGTTTTTAAAATCGCCCTGGAACCCTTTGCCGCTTCCACTTTCCCCGCCGGCGCCTTATCGGCTGCGTCAATCCCCCCCACACCCAACAAGAGCCCCCCGCTCAACGCGAGCAGCATCGCTACCCCGGCTACCATAATTCGTTGTCGCATCATCTGCCTCCCTGAAATGAGACCTGGTCTCGTGGTGACGTTATCCTTCCAAACAAAATCATCGCCCCAACTGTTCGAGAGCCTGCTTCGCCGCCTGTTGTTCTGCTTCTTTCTTGCTACGTCCGGCCCCCACTCCTACAACCTCAGCTTGCACAGACAACTCTACTTCGAATAGCTTCTGGTGATCCGGACCTGTTTCGCGAATGGTGACATAACGGGGTAGCGTGTCATGCGTCTTCTGGCACCACTCCTGAAACTGCGTCTTATAATCGCCCGCTCCCGGCTGCTCCAGCTGCGCGGCAATATTCGTCAATTCCTCTGCGAAAATATGGCGCGTCACCGCCCGGCTGACCTCAAATCCTCCGTCAAGATGCACCGCCGCAAGCACGGCCTCCAGCGCATCGGCCAGCAGCGAGTCTTTCTCCCGCCCCTTCGAACGGTCCTCTCCGCGCCCGAGCTTGAGATGCTCCCCCAACCCGAGCCGGCGGGCGACCTGCGCCAACGATCCCTCGCTCACCAGCTTCGCCTTGAGCTTCGAGAGAGTGCCCTCTGAAGACTGCGGCAAGGCCGAAGCCAGATATTCGCTCATCACCAGCGACAGCACGGCGTCGCCGAGAAATTCGAGCCGTTCGTTATGGGGCAGGGAACCCGTTTTCTGTTCGTTGACGTGAGAGGAATGGGTGAGGGCTTCTTCGAGCAAAGCCAGGGCCTTGAATCGATAGCCCAGCAAGGATTGGAATGAATCGACAGAAGAAGCCGAAGTCATAGTGGCGAGTCTATCCCTCGCACAGGCCTGTTAGGCGTCGTGTTTTTTAAAGAGCAGACAGGCATTGACCCCGCCAAATCCGAACGAATTCGACAGCGCAACCGTCACCGCCGCAGGCCTGGCCTTGTGGGGAATATAGTCCAGATCGCAAGCTGGATCCGGATGGTCCAGGTTGATCGTCGGGGGCAGAATCCCATGGTGCAGCGCCAACACGCTGAATACCGCTTCGATCCCGCCTGCGGCTCCGAGTAAATGGCCGGTCATCGACTTGGTCGAACTCACCGGAATCTGATAGGCCCGCTCACCGAACACCTGCTTGATGGCCTTAGTCTCAATGGCGTCCGCCATCGTCGAGGTGCCATGGGCGTTGATATACCCAACCTGGTCCTTGCCGATCCCGGCATCCTTGAGCGCCAATTCCATACAGCGGACCGCGCCCTCGCCCTCTTCTGACGGGGCCGTAATATGGTAGGCGTCGCTGTTCATGCCATAGCCGATGAGTTCGGCATAGATCCGAACCCCGCGGCGGCGCGCATGTTCCAGCTCCTCCAGGACCACGACGCCGGCGCCTTCGCCGAGCACGAACCCGTCGCGATCCTTGTCAAAGGGACGGCTGGCTTTTGTCGGCTCATCGTTGCGGAACGAGAGGGCTTTCGAGGCAGCAAACCCTGCGACCCCCAGCGGCGTAATGGCGGCTTCCGCCCCACCGGCGATCATGACATCGGCATCGCCCGCCTGAATCAGCCGGAACGCGTCGCCGATGCAATGATTGCCCGTTGCGCAAGCTGTCACCGCGCAGGAATTCGGCCCCTTGGCGCCCAGTCTGATCGCCACCTGCCCCGACGCCAGATTGATGATGGTCATCGGGATGAAGAATGGCGAGACACGCCCCGGTCCTTTTTCCTGCAAAATCTTATGGTAATGCTCGATCGATCCCAGCCCGCCGATGCCGGACCCGATATAGACCCCGACCCTCGTGGCCTCTTCCGGCGCCACGGTGAACCCCGCATCATCCACCGCCAGCTGGGCTGCGCCAACAGCATAATGGATGAACGTATCCATCTTTTTGATGTCTTTTTTCTCGATGAACTGGGCCGGGTCGAAATCTTTCACTTCACCGGCAATACGGGCATCGTAGGCCGCGGAATCGAACTTCGTGATCGGGCCGATGCCGGACTCGCCGGCACAGATGGCCTTCCACGTTTTGTCGATACCGGTGCCCAGAGGTGTCACCACCCCTAAGCCGGTCACGACGATCCGTCTGGTCGAACGAACACTCATAATGTCTTACGGCCTCTTAGGCCTTTTCCTTGATGTAGTCCAAGGCTTTCCCAACCGTCAGAATCTTTTCTGCATCTTCGTCGGGAATTTCGATCCCGAACTCTTCTTCGAGGGCCATCACCAGCTCGACCGTATCGAGCGAGTCGGCGCCAAGGTCTTCCACGAAGCTGGCTTCGAGCGTGACCTCATCCTCCTCGACTCCGAGCTGCTCACCG
>JAPLLI010000125.1 GCA_026387615.1 Nitrospirota bacterium | reverse complement strand
GTTCCCATGAAAAAGACTACCACGCAGCGACAGGCGACGATTCACCGGGCCACGAAGGAAACGGATATTCATGTTTCCTGGGCGCTGGACGGCAGTGGCCAAGGAAAGATCGACTCAGGTATCCGGTTTTTCGACCATATGCTGGAGCTATTGGCCAAGCACGGTTTTTTTGATCTGTCGGTCAAGGCCAAGGGCGATATCGATATCGACGAACACCACACGGTGGAGGATGTCGGAATTGTCATGGGTAAGGCCCTGCATCAAGCCTTGGGTGAAAAGGCGGGGATCAAGCGGTTTGGGTTTGCCTCGGCTCCGCTTGATGAAACACTCGCGCAGGTCACCGTTGATCTCAGCGGCCGGCCGTACCTCGTCTATAACGTGGTGTTGCCTGACCGGAAGATCAAGGCATTCGACTTAGGCCTGTTCGAAGATTTCTTTCAGGCCTTTGTGACCCATGCGGGTCTCAACTTGCATGTAAATCTCATGTATGGCCGCAATCCGCACCACATCATGGAAGCGATCTTCAAAGGCCTGGCCAAGGCCCTCGACCAGGCCACGACGGTGGAAGAGCGGCTGGCAGGCAAGGTCCTCTCGACAAAGGGGCTGCTGTAAGTCGAAGAGCGCGGTCGACATAGGTTGGTCTATAGGGGCAGGTTTCTGAAAGGGAGCCTGCCCCTTTCGTTTTATGAGCCGGTCTGAGACTGTGGGTCGCAGATGGGCCTCTGTAGATTGGCAGTGGCAGGATGGCAGCAGTTGCGGTATGGTTACGGCCTTACGGCCGGACGAGGAGCGTAAGGGCTCAGAAGACGGTATTTTGATAGTCTCCGTGTGCCACAGCCGGAGAATGCTCCCGCAGGCTGCTTTAAAAGGCCGTCCAGCAAGGCCGCAGGCGTGTCGAAACCGGAGGCGTACCCTCAGGGGTACGTTGAGGATTTCGATGAGCCGAGAACAAAGCTGGCGGGCTTTTAAAGCAGCCTGTTGAAGGTGGATATGATTGCGATCATCGACTACGGCATGGGCAATCTCCGCAGTGTCTCCAAGGCCTTTGAGGCGGTGGGGCATCAGGCGGTGGTCACGCGTGATCCTCGCGTGATTGGAAATGCGAGCCATGTGGTCTTGCCCGGGGTCGGAGCCTTCGGCGATTGCATGGCCAACGTCGAGCGGTATGGGCTGGCGGACCCGATTCACCGCGCGATTCAATCGGGAAAACCATTTCTGGGAATTTGTTTGGGGCTTCAACTGTTGTTCGAGGAAAGTGAGGAGTTTGGAAATCATAAGGGCCTCGGCATTATCCCCGGCAAGGTCAGGCGATTTGCTGCGGGCCAGGGGCTAAAGGTGCCGCATATGGGCTGGAATAATGTCACGATGGAGCGGCCTTGCCCCCTGTTCGACGGGATTCCTGACGGGTCGTATTGGTACTTTGTGCATTCCTATTATGTCGATCCCTCCGAGAAGGCTGTTGCGGCAACAACGACGGATTACGGGGCAACGTTTGTGTCGAGTATCTGGCGGGATAATGTGGTGGCTTGTCAGTTCCATCCAGAAAAGAGTCAGGCCGTCGGGTTGCGGTTGATTAACAATTTTGGATCATGGAAATAAGCATGATGAATAATAAGGGATGGTCGATGGCTGTGATGGGGCTGGCGCTGCTGGCGGTGGCCGGCTGTAGCGGGTCCAAAGTGACGGCGAAGTCGTCCGCGGAACTGTCGCGCTATCAGATTCGTACGATTGCGTTGCTGCCGTTCATGACGCTTGCGACGCCACAGGTAAGGGATGTCGTCGAGCCGGCTTTCTTGGCGCCGTCTGGCGCGCGGCGGTCTGATATGGCGATGGCGGTGCCATCGCAGACTGAACAGCTTGGCCGGCAAACAGTTATCGTGCCGATTGGTGCGGGGGGCACCGTTACACAATTATTCTGGAGCCGGCTGAAGACTCGGCAGGGCGTGACCGTGTTGTCGCCGAGCGAGGCGGCGAAAGTCTTGGCCACGACGGCGGCGGCTCAACTTCCCGCTGGTCCGTCCCAGGCCGTGGCGGTGGCGAAACAGCTCAAGGCAGATGCCTCGTTGATCGGCCAAGTGTTGGTCTATCAGGAACGAGTCGGTGGTCGTTTCGGCGCCAGTCCTCCGGCCACGGTAGGTTTTGAAGCTAAGCTGGTCGCAGCTGACGGGCAAGTGCTCTGGGAAGGGAATTACTATGAGAGGCAGAGGCCTATGGTTGAAGACATGCTAGGATTTTTCGAGCGTTGGGGCATGTTTGTCACGGCGGAGGAGTTGGCGATCTATGGGGTTGACCATCTGCTTCTCGACTTTCCGTTTGGAACGGCAGGGGAACGCTAACAGGGGACAGGTTTTTGTATGCTCGTGATTCCAGCGATTGATTTGAAAGATGGCCGTTGCGTGCGGTTGCGCCAGGGCGACATGGCGGCCGAGACGGTTTATTCCGATGACGTGCCGGCTATGGCGAGACAATGGCAGCAGGCCGGCGCGACGTTGATCCATGTGGTGGATTTGAACGGAGCCGTGGAGGGTGAGCCGCGCAACCTTCCCCAGATCGAAGCAATCATCCGCACTGTGAGCGTAAAGGTACAGGTGGGGGGGGGGATCCGGTCGATCGAAACGGTGCGCCGTTATCTCGGCGCCGGTGTGAGCCGGGTGGTGCTTGGCACCGCAGCCTTGACCAATCGGTCGTTTCTGGAGAAGGCCTGTCTGGAATTTCCTCGCCAGATTTTGTTGGGATTGGACGCGAGGGACGGGAAGGTGGCGGTCAAGGGCTGGACCTCAGTCTCGGAGACCAAGGCGACCGATCTACTCAAGGAGCTGGCGGGCCATGCCTTGGGTGCCGTGATCTATACGGACATTGCCTGCGACGGTATGTTGGGTGGGCCGAATCTGGCGGCCTTGCGGGAGGTGGTCGAGTTGTCGTCCTTCCCCGTGATCGCGTCCGGCGGAATTTCTCGCGTCGAAGATTTGCTGGCCGTGCAGGCGCTCGGGCCAAGGGTCGAAGGCGCGATTGTCGGGAAAGCCCTTTACGACGGCAAGTTAGATTGTCGGGCCGCCGTCGCGGCCACTCGAACGATGAGTGCTGAGCGCTGAATGATGAGCGGGGGATTGAGAAAGATCGTTGATGCCCAGAGAGTTTTTTTGTTTCTGAATGCAGCGCTTCGCCCAGTTGTTCGTTCACCCTTCATCGTTCAGCGTTCATCGTTGCTCTTACTATGTTGACCAAACGGATTATTCCCTGCCTCGATGTCAAAGACGGCCGCGTCGTCAAGGGCGTGAGCTTCGTGAACTTGCGTGATGCGGGAGACCCGGTCGAAGTGGCCACGGCCTACGACCGCGAAGGAGCCGATGAACTGTGTTTTTTGGACATCACGGCTTCGCATGAAAATCGCAAGACCATCCTGGACGTAGTCGAGCAGACAGCGGCGCGGGTATTCATGCCGCTGACCGTCGGAGGGGGAGTGCGAACGCTTGAGGATATCCGGGCTCTGTTGAACGCGGGAGCCGATAAGGTGAGCATCAATACGGCGGCAGTTCAGCGGCCCGAATTTGTGAAGGAAGCGGCGGAACGATTC
>JAPLLI010000049.1 GCA_026387615.1 Nitrospirota bacterium | reverse complement strand
AGGCTTCGGCTTCGTCGAGATGGCCACACAGGAAGAAGCCAAGGCCGCGATTGCGGCATTGAACGGCTCCCAGATGGACGGCCGTCCCCTGACTGTCAATGAAGCCAAGCCCCAAGAGCCCCGCACCGGCGGCGGCGGCGGCGGCGGTGGTCGTTTTGGTAGCGGTGGCGGTGGTGGCGGTGGCGATCGCGGCGGTCGCAGCCGCTTCTAACGAAGCGCTCACCAGCACAAGCTGCAGAAGGGGCGCTTCAACCGAAGCGCCCCTTTTCATTTTCGCCAGCCACGCGCTCCCAGTTCTTCGGCTTCCATTCAACTCGCCACAACGAACCACGCCAAGCCTGTCGCAGTCTCACGGTCTGTGACGTTGCCTAACTGTTAGTATCCCGCTAGGGCTTCCACCCTGACAACACACAGCGCTGTGCCATCAAGGGCGTAAAACTACCCACATCCTCCGAGACCTTGGTCATGACCTCATCCGCCAACCCCTGATCCTCGAAACATTCGTAGGCGTCATCGAGAAACCCACCCCGAAGCAACGGATGGTGGAGAAACGCCTGGCCGGCGCCGGTCGCCACGATCAAGGGAGACTCAGTCACGGCAATGCGCACAAGATGAAGCCGGTCCAGCCAGCCTCGCACAGCCTCGGCTGACGGTCGCTCGGCGAGGTAGGCCTCCAGCCGACGGCGCTCAACCAGGAGACCCCGGACGGCCATTTCCTGATCAATCCGACGCCAGAGTGAATCAAACGTGCCCAGCGAAGGAAAGGTCAACACCAGCTGGCCGCCGGGCTTGAGATGCGCCAGCAATCCCTGAAGGGCCGCGAACCGGTTCGGGCGAAGAAACATCACGGAAAGATTGCCTGTGATGCGATCGAAACAAGGCAGGTGCGGGGGCAAGGCACGCATATCCACACATTCAAACCGTAGCCATGGAAGCTGAGAGCCCTGAACCGCTCTCGCCTGCTCGACCTGACGCCCACTGAGATCAATGGCCAAAACCTGCCCGGCAGGCCCCACCTGCTCCGCGAGATAAAAAGCAGGAATCCCGTGACCAGAGGCAATATCGAGGATGGAAGCTCCAGGGCAGAGATCCAGATGCTGCAACAAGGATTCGGCAAAAGGAGTGGACCAATAATCGTGGGCGGGAAGAGGCCAGCGGGGCGTCACAGCCGTCGTGCGGTCCGTCATGTAGCGGCCCCCCGACAGTCAGCCCGGCCGACTCCGGCAACCGGCCAGGGACCGCTGGCCATTCTACAGACCGTCACGGAGAAACCCGCGACATCCTCTGGAGGACTCGCATCATTCTCCAGGGGACAGCACCGGGAAGACCCAGGCCTTACCTTCGACAGGTCAGTGAAAACAGCGCCGCGCCTCACGTTCAGCCCTTTACCGCGAGGACTTCGGCTGGCGCTTTGGGTGGAGACCCTTGTCGCTTTTGCTCATCGGCTTGCTCGACTCACCCTCAGACAGAATGTCCTCGATCTGGGATTCGCTGCACGTCAAATCGCCATCGACTTGCGCCCGTGATAAAGCGCTGGCCGGCTTGGCTGCCGCATGAACCTTCTTGTCTTTTGCATCATCCGGCATGGCTGCTGTCCTCTTTCTTGGTAAGTAGGTTCTGCCGACAGCGGCACCGACGACGACGGCACAGGATCGGAAACGATTCATGGCACATGGCACCCACCGCCATCACGGGGGCGCTCATCGTGGAGAGCGCTCCCCTGCGGCCATTACGCCCTGGCGGTCTGGCCCTGAGGAGGCTGAGCCGCTGCGGCTGGGGCCGTCTGCACGGAGGACTTCAACTCGTCAATCGCCTTGGCAACATCCGCCTCCGTCGATCCAAACCGGTCTCCCATCACCTTGATGGCCTGAGTGATGGCTTTCTTCATCGTCGCAATCTGTTCTTCGGGTGTCATCACGTGTCTCCTTCAAAGATGGATGGTTAGACCAGAAAGTTCGCGGCACGCTTGCGGACCGGGTATCGCTCAAGAATCGAACCGCAGCAGGTCACCACGTTCAGGCATGAGGCGCGGCGGAGACTGGGAGATCAGGCGCGAGGGATAAAACAGTCAGCAAGGCTCAACACAACAGGATCCTATGCTAGACGCCATGGAGAGCCCGGTCAAGCGGTATTAATTAGTGGAAGACAGGGAACGGTCGCGCTAATGTGTGGCCTCAGTGGACGTGGCCGCAACGAGCCGATCGCCTTCTCCTAATTTTCGGCGAAACAGTTCCACCACCATGTCGTAACAGATCCGCGCCACAGCCGGATCGTAGCGGGGGCCTTCGTCGCGAAGAAAGGCGTGCGCCGCATTGAACTCATGCCACTGGAGATGCGCGCCGGCATCACTCAACGCCTGGTAAATCAGCGCCCGTCCCTCGCGCGGAATGTGAGGGTCCTGCCTCCCCCAGATCATCAGCAACTCGCCTGAGATTTCGCCGATCCGGTCCAGACTATTATCGTGCAGGCCCTCGCCCAGGCCTCGCTTATGGATATCCGTCGCGTAGAAACAAGCGGCGGCCAGTACATCAGGCTGCATCGCAGCGCGAAACGCCAAATGGCCCCCGATGCAGATCCCCATGAC
>JAPLLI010000255.1 GCA_026387615.1 Nitrospirota bacterium | reverse complement strand
AAGGGACAGGTGGCTGGGGGCTCTCTTTGCTCCCAGAGCGCGCACGATCAGAATGTGCTCGCTCGATGGGCGCAGTTGAGAGCACCCCAGCCACCTTGTCGTGATTCTGTCCCTGGGGGCGAGGAGTACGGGAACGAAGATGCGGCTGTTCGGAATCGAAACAGAATATGGGATCACGAGGGAAGACCAGGAGGCGGTCGATCCGGTCGTGGAGTCGATGGAGCTGGTGCGGGCCCATTTGACTGCTTCCTTCGAGCGGCGCTGGGACTATGGCGGGGAAGATCCGCATGAGGATGCGCGGGGATTCCGGGTCTTAGGCCTGCAGCAGGACAAAGAAGAAGACGAGTTCGCCAAGGTCGATGCCCATCGGCCTTTTTCGTTTCATGAGATGAAGAGCGATCTGGTCCTTCCGAATGGCGCCAGCTTCTACAACGACCATACGCACCCTGAATATTCCACGCCGGAATGTCGGACGTTGAAAGATCTTCTGGCCCATGACCGGGCCGGGGAGCGGATCGCTCAGAGGGCGGCGGAGCGCCGTAATCAGGTGCTGGGCGGGTCTCCGGTGCAGCTCTACAAGAACAATACGGACTTCCATGGCCATAGTTACGGTTGCCACGATAACTATCTCCTCTCACGTTCGATTCCCTTTCCTGCGCTGACCGCTGGGCTGCTGCCCTTTCTGGTCAGCCGACAGATCATTGCGGGAGCCGGCAAGGTCGGGGTGGAGGGCCAAGAGAGCGGATTCGTGCCTGGTTCCTATCAGCTCTCTCAGCGGGCCGACTTTATGGAGACGGATCTGAGCGTCGATACGATGCACAACCGGCCGATTCTGAATACGAGGGACGAGCCGCACGCGGTGCGGGAAAAATATCGACGGCTCCATCTCATCATCGGCGATGCCAATATGTGTGAATATGCCACGGCCTTGAAAGTTGGGACGACGCAATTGGCCCTGGAGTTGATCGCGCGAGGGGCTGCCCCGGTGCTTGAGTTGGAACATTCGGTTACCGCAGTGAAGCAGCTGTCTCGCGATCAAAGCTTGAAAGCCACGGTTCGTCAGAGAAATGGCAGTACCATCACGGGCCTCGACATCCAGGAACAGTATTACCTCGCGGCTCAGAAACATTTGGCCGGGGCCGATGCGGAGACCGATTGGGTCCTGCGAGAATGGGCTGCCACATTGCGATTGCTGGCCGGTGATCGACGGCAATTGGTGGGGAAGCTCGATTGGGTCACCAAGCTCTGGCTGTTGGAAACGTTTAGGCAGGAAGAGAAGCTTAGCTGGGAGGACCCCTGGCTGGCCAGTTTGGATTTGGAGTACCATAATATAAATCCTGATCGCGGGCTCTTCCTGGGGCTGGAGGCAGAGGGAAAGGCCTGGCGGATGACGACGGAGCAGGACATCGAGTCGGCCTTGGTGGCCGGCCCGGCCGATACCAGGGCGGGAATTCGCGGCCTCTGCATCAGGCGGTTCCCGGATCAGATCAAATCGATGCAGTGGGAACGGATTCAGTTCAGCGGGGGGCTGCTGTCGCGAACGTTGGAGATGGGCGATCTCTTTGAGCCAGAGGCTGTGCAGGCCTGTGCGCGGCTCTTCGAGCGAGCGGTATCCCCGATGGATGCGCTGACCGCATGGAACAGAGAAAAGGAGTCCCGATCATGAATTACAGCTCAATGCCGGAACGTCGCGAAGGGCCTGGCAATCCGATGCCGAAATCCCCGAGTCCGTCCGAGGAGGGGAGCGGGCCGAAGAGGCCGGAGACCGGGTCGCCGGATAAAGATAACTTGCTCAAACGTATGCGCAAGGTGGATCCGAAGCAGGCGGAGCGGTATCGGCAACGGACAGGAGAATAAGATCTGAGAGGGGTAGGCGGGCTGTCCACTGTGCTCGCGCAACGCGCGGCCTGGGGAGGCCCTCGTTGGACGCGCGCAGTGGAGGACAGCCCGCCCACCCCTCATGGAAGGTAAGGCCGTTGCTCAATAGGGGAGAAGGGGGAAAGATGGGGATGCAAGGGGATTTTCTTCAGCTGTTGAAAGAGCAGGGCTATACACTCGGCACACCGGCGACGGTGGGGACCGGTCATGCGCTGACGAATGCCACGACGATTCTGGCTTTCAAGTATCGCGATGGTGTGCTGGTGGCAGGCGATCGTCGCGCGACCGCCGGCAATATGGTGATGTACGACCGCACGGACAAGGTGCTGGAGATCGATCGGCACAGTGTGATGGCCATTGCCGGAGTCCCTGCGACCGCTTATGAAATGGTGCGGGTCCTGGAACATTCTTTCAAATATTACCGGAGAACGCAGCTCCAGGAATTGAGTTTCGACGGTAAACTACGCGCCATCTCCAAGCTCTTGAAGGACAATGTGCCGGCTGCGTTGGCCGGGACCGGCGCGGTCGTTCCGGTGTTTGCCGGCTACGATCTGGAGCAGGGTTCGGCTAAGATCTATTTCTACGACATCCTCGGGGCGGAGTTCGAAGGGGTGGAATATGCCGTGTCCGGGTCCGGTTCTCCCACGATCAGGGGCATCCTGCATTATTTG
>JAPLLI010000223.1 GCA_026387615.1 Nitrospirota bacterium | reverse complement strand
ACGATGAAGCGGTACAACGTCAAGCTGTCCTATCTCGTGGGCACGATGATCGAACTGCCTCGCGCCGCTGTGACGGCGGATCGCATTGCGACCGAGGCGGAGTTCTTTTCCTTCGGCACGAACGACCTCACCCAGACCACGTTCGGGTTCTCCCGCGACGATGCGGCCAAGTTCATCGATTTCTATCGAAGCGCCAACATTATGGATGCGGATCCCTTTGCGACGCTCGATCGGGAAGGGGTGGGGGCCTTGATGAAGCAGGCCATCATCGGCGGTCGGAAGACCCGCCCAGGGATCAAGCTCGGCATCTGCGGTGAGCATGGCGGCGATCCCAGCTCTGTCGAGTTCTGCCATGAGTTGGGATTAGACTATGTGAGCTGTTCCCCCTATCGCGTCGCTATTGCGCGGCTGGCGGCGGCCCATGCGGCCTTAGCCGAAGAAGAATCGGCCAGCGCAGTTCCCACGCGCAAGGCCTCAGGGGCTCGTGCGAAGGCCAAGAAGTCCACGAAGGCGGCGACAAAGCTGAAGGCGAAGACGGCCAAGATCACCAAGGCGAAGTCGGCTGTTCTGTCTCACAGCCGATCGCGCGTCACGCGCAAGAAACGGTGACTGCTCCTACCCAGCATCTCTACTTCATGACTCAAGCCCTTCGCCTTGCGGCGAAGGGCTTGGGCCAGACCAGCCCGAATCCCATGGTCGGTTCCCTAGTGGTCAAGAACGGTCGCATTGTCGGCCGCGGCTATCACCAGGGTCCTGGACAACCCCACGCAGAAATTCTTGCCCTCACGCAAGCAGGGCCTCGCGCCAAGGGCGCGACGCTCTATGTCACGCTCGAACCCTGCTGCCACCTCCTGAAGCGAACCCCTCCTTGTGTGACCGGGATTGCCGGAGAGGAAGCGTCGCAGTTGAATCGCGCCTATCTTCACTGGATGAGGACGGGCCGTCCCTACGTGATCTTCAAAGCTGGGATGACCTTGGATGGCAAGGTGGCTACGGCGAAGGGGGAGTCGCGCTGGATTACCGGGCCGCTTGCGCGGCGGGAGGTGCACCGGCTGCGGAGTCAGGTGGATGCGGTGCTCATCGGGGTCGGCACGGTGCTCAAGGATAATCCCTCCCTGGCGGCTCGGCTCTCCGACCGTCCAGTGAAGCTGGCGCCGAAGCAACCGTTGCGGGTGGTGCTCGATAGCCAACTCAGGACAAAGCCGACGGCGAAGGTCTGTACGGATCAGGACCTTGCCAAGACGTTGATTGCCACCACGAGTCGCGCGGCGACGTCACGGCGTCGTCTTTTGGCGCTGGCCGGGGTGGAGGTCGTCTCCCTTTCGGCGAAGAATGGGCAGGTGCCGCTTCGAGCGTTGATGACGCTACTGGGCAAGCGAGGGATCACTTCTGTCCTCATCGAGGGAGGCAGCACCGTCAATGCCGCAGCGCTACGGGCCAAGCTAGTCAATCGCGTCCTGCTCTATCTCGCGCCGACTCTGATGGGGGGGCAGGATGCCAAATCGGTGATTGGCGGCCGCAGCCCGAAGCAGTTGGCTCAGGCTATTCGATTACGTGACGTGACGGTTCGTCGAGTCGGAGGGGATCTGGTTGTGGAGGGAGATCTGTGATAAGCCCGATACTTTGCGGCGTCCTACCGAGCCTGGGGATTCTGAAAATTCAAAATATGATCTGCCAGATGCCTCTTCTCGCAATCGGCTAAAGATTTTTTGACAAGTCGGCCGCGAAATGCGCCATCGATTTTCAGCCATTTTTCCGCGAGCTCATCGGGAACATTCGCTGTCTTGAGGGCTTGCTTCAGGAAGGACTGCCGTAAACTGAACAGTTCGTCGGTGATATACATGTGCTTGTGTGCCTGAGGGGGGAATTTGCCGCAATAGACTTCCGGTCCGCCCATGGCTGAGGTCATGAAATCGGTTTGCTGGGCTTCGATAAAATGTTGTTGCAGTCCGGTAAAGTACTGCCCGAGCCAGGGGTGCGCGTAGAGGATGTCGTAAAATATTTTGTGAACTTTTTCGAGCGTGGGTCTGCCGCCGAGGGCCTGGTAGAGGTTCTGTTCTTTTGCTTCGCTCACAAACGACTCCTGGGTATGGTATCGAGAAACAGTTCGCCTGACGGAAATGATGATGGGGTATTCTTTAACTGAAGTGGTCTACGTTTTCAAGGAAACTCGGTGGCAGACATTCACTTGTGGCGGAGATAGTGGTGCAATGTGTTCACTCCCCTCTCGCCATCCACCTTCCTGTACGGCCAGGATGGACTTCGCAAGGCGCTGTTTTCGAAAGGTCTGTTCACTCTGTGTGGCTGTCGTGATTAGCCTGAGTACGGGGCTCTATCCCGGTCTAGCCCAATCAGCAACCTGCTCCTTACCGTCCCTCCATGCCGGGGTGGCCTTTCCCTTGGAGCTGGTTGAGGCGGATTGGGCCTGCAAGCTGGAACCGATCATCAGTCATTACACGACGGCGAACAAGCTGGGGCCTCTACGCACACCATTGTCTGAATCGGTCTATCTCCACCTCTTGGACCGTCCACCCATGACCGCCTCCCTGATCAATCGTCTCGGCATCGCGCCCTATCAATCGGAACCGCGTGGTTCCGTGCGCTATTGGGGCAATGATGGCGAGGGAACTGAGGGGATCGTCGAGCTCGTCTATCAGGACCGTACGAGCCGGATCTATTACCTGGAAGGATCGCACCACAGCCGCCTCCTTCCGCACATTGCCGGGAAGGCCGTGGTGCTGCTCAGGATGAATCAGGTGACGGACTCGAATGGAACCGAGGCCATGGAGAGCACGTTCGTCTACTACACGAGATTGGACAATCGTCTCTTGTCAGGACTCCTGTCGCTGTTCCGTCCGCTCGCCGGCAGTACGGTGACGAAGAAGATGGTGAAGGGGGTCGAGAGCGTCAACCGGTTGAGTCTGACGATGCAACAGCAGCCTGATCGGATATTGTCTGAAGCGGCGAAATCTCCGGCCTTCACCTTCGACGAGATGGCCTTGTTGAAACAGATGGTCGAGCCCCGGTCTCATCCCATCGACAGGGCTCCGGCGAAGGCGGTGGCGCCATGACGACCTCACGCAGTTTCACCTTGCTCTGCACCGTCGGCGTCTTTTGTTTTATCAGCTACAATATGGTCCGGATGCCGGTCTTGGCTTTGTTCGCAGAGTCGCTGGGGGCCAGTCCTGAGCGGATCGGACTGATCGTGTCGGTCTCTACCCTCACTGGGGTTTTTCTTAAATTGCCATCCGGAGCCCTCTCCGATATCTATGGCCGGCGGTATCTCTTGCAGATCGGTGTAATCGCTTTCGGGCTTCCACCCTTTCTCTATCCCTGGGTGACAGACCTCGATACCTTGACCGGCTTGCGTATGTTCCATGGACTGGCCACCGCCATCTTCGCCCCGAGCGCTCTGGCGACCGTGGCCGACCTCTATCGGGAACGGCGGGGCGCTGCGCTCGGCACCTACACGGCCTCGACGCAATTCGGCGCCTTGCTCGGCCCCTTTATCGGTGGGTACCTGATCTACGCGTCAGGATTCTCCATGGCCTTTGTGACAGCCGGCCTCTTCGGCTGCATCGCCATCGCAATCTTCTATAGTTTGCACCTCACGCCGCTTCCCCCTCGTGTGCAGGAGAAGGGGGTGGCTCCGTTGCTGGCGGAGATGTGGAAGGGCTTCCGGGTGGTGGCCAAGAACCGTACGGTTCTCGTGACCAGCTCAACTGATGCAGCCAAGATGATTGCGAACGGGGCCTTGATGGCCTTCCTTCCTCTCTATGGCATTTCGGTGGGATTGAATCCTGGGGAGGTCGGGTTGCTTTTCACGGTGCAGGCCCTCACGTCGCTCGTGTCCAAGCCGATTATGGGCCGGGTGTCCGATCGCGTCGGGCGGCAGCCGCTCATCGTCATCGGCCTCGTGATCTGCGCTGCGACCTTCGTCTGCATTCCCCAGGTCTCCATGTTCTGGCTGCTGTTGCTGTTGTCGGCTGGTTTTGGATTCGGCGAAGCCGTCGTTTCCTCCTCGTCATCTGCGCTGGTCGCGGATAGTTCCGAGTTCAAGACGCTCGGGGCCGGGATGGGGATGCAGGGGACGATCGGAGACATCGGCCATGCCAGCGGGCCGCTCCTGGCAGGAATTCTCATCGCGCATTTGAACTATGCCAATGCCTTTGCCATTATCGCGGGATTGCAGCTGGTTGCGGCCTCGTTGTTCTGGATAACGGTGAGACGGATGTAGCCTTTCCCGTATATTCATGTGCACGTCTGCCTGACTCAGGCGAGACGTGCGAGACTGGCGGGATAGGCGAGATTTGCAGGGTTAGGCTCACACGTCACGCGAGTCCCGCCCTTCGCGCTTGTCGCGCATGATCGCGAAGATTGGTCACGGACGGCCATGAATAATGTCGGCTGGTTCTATATAATGGGCGAATGATGAAAGAAATCGCGACGGAGAATATTGTGATTGGCACCTTGGCTGGCATCGGCTTGGTGGTGCTGATCGTGTTGTTCGTCTATGTCGTGAAACGGCTTATGAGGGATGAGTAATGTTCACAGGCATCGTTGAAGAACTCGGCGCTATTATCTCGATCGAGAAGACGCTTGCCGGAACGAGGATGACGATTCTGGCTTCCACCGTGATGGGTGATCTCAAAATCGGGGACAGTGTCAGCGTCAATGGCACCTGTCTGACTGTGGTGAATAAGGCCGAGCACAATTTCTCTGTGGAGGTCTCTCCTGAGACCTTCTCCGTCACGACCCTCGGGCTGCTCACGGCCGGATCGCCGCTAAACCTGGAGCGGGCGATGAAGCTCAACGAGCGGCTCGGCGGGCATCTCGTGTCCGGCCACGTAGACGGCATCGGCACGGTGCGCGTCCGCCAGCAGGACGGGAATGCCATTTTATTTACAATCGAAGCTCCGCCTGAGGTTCTGCGCCACTGCATTGTGAAGGGATCGGTCACGGTTGACGGCATCAGTTTGACGATCAACCAGGTGACCGATCGAGGTTTCTCCGTCGCGATTATCCCGCACACGGCGAAGGTCACCAGCCTGGGCCTCAAGCAAGTGGGCGACCAGGTCAATCTCGAATCGGACCTGATCGGGAAATACGTCGAACGGTTATTGCAAGAAAGGGCGCAGCT
>JAPLLI010000238.1 GCA_026387615.1 Nitrospirota bacterium | reverse complement strand
CACACAGACCTGCAATGCTCTGCACACATCATCAACATGCATAAAATCTCTAATGTTAGAACCACCTTCATACAACTTAACTGTCTGATTATTTTTAAGAAGATTAATCATATACTGAAGAGCATTCTTTTTTAAAGAAATACCCGCATCTCCCTCACCAATAACATTAGTCAGACGCAGTATTCTATACTTCATATTATAGGTATTACAATAGCATACAATCATCTGTTCTGCAGCTCTTTTGGTGATAGAATAAAAACCAGTAGGATCGCAATAATCGGTTTCCTTTGTATTCAAAGAGCAATTCATACCGTAAACAAACCAAGAACTGACAAAATTAAATACAGTATCTGTGTTGTATTTTTTGCGACAGGATTCCAACACATCTACAAGTTTGTTTAAGTTGGTATTGATATCTTCATGTGGTTTATCAAATATATTATAATTGTGGGTGGTGCTTATGAAATACAACGCATCGGTGGATTGTGGTTCTGTGCTTTCTCTAGGTATCCTAATACAATTAGAAAACATTTGACAAAATCTAGAACCGATAAAACCAGAAGAACCATAAATTGAGATATCAGAATTCATTATAGTCTTTCAAACTAAAGTTTATCTATATTTTCGCGGTAAAAAGTTTCTCCTGGATACATATCAGGAGTTTCCATTCCTTCTTTTAGTTTTTGCGGTGGACTGTAGCAACCACCATCTACGCCATTGGGACTAAGATCCGGCTCTAATTTTTTGGATAGTTGAAAATCTCTATTAAAAGAACTATATTTTCCACTCTCTGTAGTTTTAGTATTTTTGCCTGGCAAGCAAGCATTGTCAGAATTAAAAGGTAATTTATCTGTTGTATAATTTCTCATATGGCGACCAAATTTATTTTGAAATCGCCACATCCAATCCCCATCTTCTTCACCAAACCCAATGAGTCTTTCGTCAAAAAAACCAACTCGATTTTTATCAATAACATCATTTCTGTGAATACAAAAATGACTCCAATGCCAGTTGATTCTAAAAGATTCGTCACCCAATTCATGATTTTGTTTTAACATGTTCTCAAACTCATCAAAAAATCCATCAAGAATTATAACATCGTCACTTAATATCAAGGTATAGTGGTTACTTGTGTAATTTATAGAGGTATTCCACATAAAAGAACAACCTCGTACTATGGGAGACATAACCAAAAAAGTATTCTGAAAGTTTGAAGCATATTGCATCATGTCTTTTCGGTATTGTTCGTGGAAAGGTTCTTTATGTTGACCGTTTACAAAGACAACCTTTTCTAGAATTGGTCGTTGACGATGAATTCTGGCAAGTAAGGGTTTGAAATAAGAGTCAAAACGATAAACATATGTTTGTATTCCTACACTGTATGTTGGTGTATTAGTCATATTATATCCTTACTAAAGGAACTTCAAGAGGTGATATTGCTTTAAACGGCGCTTGTGATGTTGTGGGAGACCATTTATATTTACAAAGAGTCTTGTCTAGTACAACTTGAGTTTTGGCTTTCTCAATAGCATTCATTACAAATACTGTATCTTCTTGTGAATTTGAATCTCCAAAAGGAAACTGTCTAGCAAATTTTGTATTCCAAGCACACCAATGCCACGGTGGTCTTTTACACGGAATAGTATTTCCATTTTGATCCGTTTGCATTTGATCGTATGGATGAACTTGGTTGTAATCTAGACTGGTCTTAACAGTCCATATGCGACCATTCATGTTTGCTTCCTGATCATAACAAATAACATCAACATTTAAATCTTTGGTAATTGTAGAACGGAGAGTTGATACAAAATCGTCAGTTACATCGTCATCATCATCAATAATACAAGTATATTCTCCCTGAGCCGCAAGAAACAACAGCGTTCTCTTTCTTCCGATACTCATCACCCTGTTATCCATTATAGCCAATACTTCAATATCTTTTTCGTTTCCAATTTGATTCATCAACTTTGCATAAAGAGGTTCCAGATACATTCTGGTTCTATTGGGTAGAGTCGGAATTGCCACAGTCAATTTAATATTGTTCATGCTGTCTCCAAATTAAAGTTGTTCTTTTTTCTTTCTAAAAACAAAGTTTTATCAAAGGTCTGTCCCACTTGCATATTTCTGTTCATTAAATCGTCTTGATTTTCTGCCCACTTATGAATAATAGGTCTAGTATTAATATGCCGCAAAACTCCCATAGTCTCAAACACTTCTGTTTGTTCATTATCACACCACTCTGACTTGTAACTAGGATGATAAACATAACCAAACCGATCATAAAGTTTGCGACCAATCACAGGAAGAGTGATTAAAGTCTTGAAACCTTTTTCGTCTAATCTAGGATCGTTATTATAGTTTAAAGAACCGTTCATATCAGGAAATTCTCTAATCATATCTTGCACAATAATATCGTCCCATCCCTGCTCTGCAGGCTCCATATCGTCTGCGGTAGATATAAGAATGTCCCACGGAGTTGTAGGAATATCTCTATTAATAGCAGAGATCTTGCCTAGACTCTCCCCATAAGAATAGATAACTCCTACGGTTTCAGATTTTTTATTATCTAAAAATTTACGGAAGTGTGGGTTGTTACACAGCAAGTCATCCTTGTCCATACTAATAACTGCTGTTATACGGTGCTTTCCTGATGCCATCGAGAGATACGCATCTAGGTTTTTGATAAACTTGCCAGGTCGTTGACGAGTTGCCCAATTAAGTAACAAGTGTTTAGATTCATTGTTTAGCATATTGTATACTTTCCGATGTTCTGTCATCGTATTGATAGTAGTGAAGCACTTTATCTAGGTGAGTTTCAGAAGTAACAAACGGATACATTCGTGAACACCAATCGATATCTTCTCCATATGATGATGCACGAAACGGAACATTCTTTGCAATCTTTGATGCCCATATGCACATATGATACGGTGGTCGTTTAATATTTCCTAGAGTTCCGTCAGGATTATGCTTGAGTCCTTCGTGAGGATTGCCCATACGAAAATCTACCATGAACTGTTTTCCATTTACAGTACAATGCTGTTCAAATGTAATAACATCAGCAGGAGATTCTCTTAATATTTTTATACAAGTTTGTATATAATCCTCGGACACAGCATCGTCATCATCTAGGAAAGCAATCCATTTTCCTCTTGCAGACTGAAGAAGTGCTTGTCGTTTCTCTCCAATAGACATGCTCTTGTTGTCCACAAGACACAAGACTTCCACACAAACTTCGTCACCTATTTGTTTCAGCAATCGGTCATAAGTGGGTATAAGACAATTAGATAGTCTAGATGGAATAGACAAAACTAATACACTCAGCAGAATTTGATTAGGTGGTGTTGGCATTTTGAGTTAAACCAAAGTTGTTTGCTTTTCTAGTTTCATAAACTTTTTGATCGTGTGTATACAGTTCTCGGTTTTCGTTTCGTTGATATAGGGCATCAACACCAATCTCAATCCAAAAATGACGAATAATAACCTGATCAATATAAGTTGTTTTTTCTAGTAGTCTACTAACATCGGTAAATTCATTGTCACAATACACACTCAAGTATTCAGGATTATAGATGTAACCAAAACGATCAAAATACTTTTTACCCATAATGGAAAGAGTGTTTAACCGTTCTTTTTGTTTGTCATCATTGTAGTGAAGAACTCCATCTCCGTCAGGATAATACTTTTCCATGTCTTGAATAATAATATCGTCAT
>JAPLLI010000200.1 GCA_026387615.1 Nitrospirota bacterium | reverse complement strand
TGATTGGCTTGACTTTGTTTCCCCCTCTGCCCTACCATCCGCCGCATGCCTCAAGGCCCAATCACCTCCACTATCAACAACATGGCGGACGTCTGGGAGGCGTACCGCGATGAATTGGATGGGGTGGAATGCCAAGTTCGCACGAACCTGGATTCCAGCGTGGCGCTCGTCAACACCGTCGCCGGCCACATCCTGAATAGTGGCGGGAAACGGATCAGACCCCTCTTGCTCCTACTCTCCGCCCGTCTCTGCGGCTATACCGGTCGCGATCATCACCAACTCGGCAGTCTGGTAGAGTTCATCCATACCGCCACCCTGCTCCACGACGATGTGGTCGACGACGCCGATATCCGCCGGGGCCAGCGCACCGCCCGAAAAGTCTGGGGCAACCAGATCAGCATCCTCGTCGGCGACTATCTCTACTCCAAAGCCATCTGCCAAGTCGTTGACTTCCGGAACCAGGGGATCAACGAGGTACTCGCCAACGCCTGCAAAAAGATGGCGGAGGGCGAAGTGCTGCAGCTCTATTACAACGGCAACCCCTCCATGCCGGAAGCGGACTACTTCAAGATTGTGGAACATAAGACCGCCGGCCTGATTGCCGCCGCCTGCCGCATGGGCGCCATCCTCGCCAACGCCACGACCGCGCAACAGGATGCGCTGTTCCAATTCGGCCAGCATCTCGGAATTGCCTTCCAGGTGGCCGACGACACCCTCGACTACACGGCCAACGGCGAACGGTTGGGCAAGACCCTGGGGCAGGACCTCCGCCAAGGCAAGGTCACGCTACCGTTGTTGCATCTGCTGCATCATTGCTCGGAACAAGACCGGCAAATGGTCATCGACCGCATGGAGACCAGGACCCTGACGGAAGAAGACCTCGGCCGGCTGATTCGCTTGATGGAAAAAGTTGGCTCGATCGCCTATGCCGCAGATCGCGCACGATCCTACATCGACAAAGCCCAACGCGATCTCAACCTGTTCGAAGACAGTACGGCCAAACGAGCCCTCTCGGTGGCAGCCGATTATATGGTGACCCGCGACCGATAGATCTTCTCCCTCTCTGTATCTGCGGCGCAGCCAGGGACAGGGCACAGACAGGGGAACAGGATCTATCCCTTTCGGTAGTTGCGCCCCAACTACTCTCACTCACTTACGAAGTAGAGGATGACGCGATGTCGACGATTATTCCGTTTCACGGTACGGTCTATGACGCGAAGGTAGTGGGAGACGTCAAGCAGGTCGTGGCGCCGCCCTACGACATCATCGACGCGGCCGGGCAGCAGGCGCTCTACGAGCGCCACCCCCAGAACATCATCAGGCTGGAACTCGGCCTCGATCAACCGGACGACGGCCCCACGAACAATCGCTATACCCGCGCTGCAGCCACCCTGCAAGAATGGCTCAGAAGCGGAGCCCTGAAGCGCGATGCCGCACCGACGATCTACTACCACACGATCGAATATGCGCCGCCCTATGCCCCGGCGGGCGCGCCGACGAAGATCCTCAAGGGATTCATCGCCACCGTCACGCTGGAAGCGCTCGACTCCGGCCATATCTACCCGCACGAAAATACCCGCTCGGCCGCCAAGACCGACCGGCTGAACCTCCTCGAAGCCTGCAAGACCAACTTCAGCCCCATCTGGTCGCTCTACTCGGACCCTCAAGGCTCGGTCATGGGGCTGCTCGAAGCTTCGATCAAAGGCACTCCGGCCAGAATCGATTTCCGCGACGACGAAGGATTCCGCCAACAGCTCTGGGCCGTGACGGACCCGGCGGTCTTGACACATGTGGTCGAAGCCCTGCGCACGAAACCCCTCTTCATCGCCGATGGCCACCATCGTTATGAGACGGCGCTGAACTATCAGAAGCTCCGTCGGCAACAGGCAGGCGCGCCGGCCGGCCACCAGCCTTACGATGGCGTGATGATGTTGCTGGCAGCCCTCGAAGAGCCGGGACTCACCGTGCTGCCGACCCATCGAGTCATCACCACGCCACTCCCCTCCGACGACAAGGTGCGAGCCCTCCTGTCCGACCAGTTCGAGTTACAGGAATTCCCCTTTACCGCCGGAACCCAGGCGGCAGTCCGCACGCAATTCATCGAAACCTTGCGGACCAACGGCCGCACCCTGCCGGTGTTCGGCCTGGCACTAAGAGGAAAAAATTCCTACCTCACGCTGACCCTCAAACCGGCCCATCGGCCTCCGGCGGACGCATCGCCCCGCACAAAACTGGATGTCGCACTTCTCCAGCAACTGGTCGTCGCCGCACTCTGCCAGACGCAACAGGAACAGGAAGCGATCCTCTACACCAAGGACGATCATGAGGCGCTGGATTGGGTGGCGAACGGGACGGGAACAGGAGCCTTGCTCCTCAATCCCACCAAGGTCAGTGAAGTCCAAGCTGTCGCGACGGCCGGCGAACGGATGCCCCACAAGTCCACCTACTTTTTCCCCAAACCGCTGACCGGGTTGGTGATCAACGTCATGGAGTAGCAGTGGGAGAGTGAGGACGATTCCCTTGCTCGCGGAACCCCCACGATAAAACGGTGGTCGCTCGACGCGCGCAGCAGGAATCATCCTCACCCTCCCACGAATAGAGGGATAAGATGAAGGCAAAAATCCTCATCGTCGACGACGACCCCGATATTGTCACGATGCTAGAGGATCGCCTCCAGGCCTCCGACTACGGAACCGTGATCGCCCACGATGGGGTCGAGGCGCTCGAACTGGTCGAACAAGAAGCGCCCCACCTCATGCTGCTCGACCTGGATATGCCGCGCCTGACCGGCCTGGATGTCCTCAAACGACTCCCGAAAGTCAGACCAGCCGAAGACCTCCCCGTGGTCGTCATGACCGCCCATGCCTCGATCGATGCCGCCGTCGAAGCGATGAAAACCGGCGCCTACGACTTTCTCACCAAGCCCCTGGACAAGGACCACCTCCTCTTCGTCATCAGCAAGGCCCTGGAGCGGGACAGCCTCAAACGGCAGGTCGCCTGTCTCAAGTCCGAAGTCGACAGCCGCTACGCCTCAATTGTCGGTACGAGCGCGAAGATCCGCGCCGTGATGGAATGCGCCCAACGGGCCGCCAAGTCCGATGCCAGCGTCTTGTTACTGGGCGAGAGCGGCACAGGCAAGGAGCTCTTCGCCCGTTCCATCCACCAATGGAGTCCGCGTCAGGCCATGCCGCTGGTGGTCATCAACTGTGTCGCCCTCACGGAAACGCTGCTCGAGAACGAACTCTTCGGGCATGAACGGGGCGCCTTCACCGGCGCGGATCGCCTGCAGAAGGGCAAATTAGAGATGGCGGATGGGGGCACGATCTTCCTGGACGAGATCGGGGATATGTCGCTCCCGCTGCAAGCCAAACTCTTGCGCGTACTTCAGGACAGGGAATTTCATCGCGTCGGCGGCACCCGTCTCGTATCGATCAATGTTCGAATCATCGCCGCCACGAACAAGGATCTCCGGCAGGCCGTAAAAACCGGGGAGTTTCGCGAGGATCTCTTTTTCCGTTTGAACGTCATCAGCCTGACCCTGCCGCCGCTCCGCGAGCGCCCCGAGGACCTCCCTGCCCTGGCCAAGTTTTTCTTGAGCCGGCATGCCAAGGAAGCGAAACGTCCCGGCATGCTGTTCAGCCCCGCGGCGATGGAAGCCATGGCCCGGTACAGTTGGCCCGGCAACATTCGAGAGCTGGACAACGTCGTCGCACGGGCCGTCGTCTTGAACCAGTCCGACACCATCGAGCCGGACATGCTGTCATTGGATGCCATGGGCCGGACCTCGCCGGGTGAAGGCCTCACGTACGTTTCACTCCCCTACCATGAGTCGATGGACGCCCATAGCCGCTACATCATCGAGCAGGCGCTGAAAGCAGCAGCCGGCAATCAAACCAAAGCCGCAGACCACCTCAAGCTCCAACGCACCTACCTGGCCCGTTTGATCAAGCAGCAAAAGATGAAAGAAGATCAGCAGTCGCGCTAGGCAGGTCTTTCTCGTCGTTCGTCGCTCGTGAAGCGTGAAGCGTGAAGCGTGAAGCGTCCGAGTCCGAAAACGAGCGACGCTTCACGAGGAACGCTTCACAATTTTTACGCTGGCAGGATTGTTCAGCACCCTGCTAAGCAGGCAACCGCCGTGTCGCTAAGGTAATGAGGCCAGCCGAGGCGTCCCGTTCGGCTTGCGCATAATGTTCAGGCGTCCCGACGTCGGACCAATAGCCCTGATGGTCATAGCCCAACACCACTTCGTCCCGCTGAATCGCCGCAACGTAGGCATCAATGATGGAAGACTCTTTCCCTTGCGGCACATCGCGCAGCAAGCGTGGATCGAGAATATGAATCCCGGCGAACATGCGCGGCTGGATCGGGCCGGATTCAGATTTTCCGCGTCCGGTAATGCGGACGATGCGGTGGTCCGAATCCATTTCCACGAGCCCCCACCGTACCGCCTCAGGATCTTTGCGCAGGACCAAGGTGGCGGCGGCTTTTCTCTGCACGTGAAAGGCCCACAAGGCCCCCAGGTCGATCTCCACCAACGTATCGCCGTTCAGCACCAGCACCGGCTCCCCTGAAAAATGGAGCTCCGCCTGTTTGAGCCCGCCTCCCGTGCCGAGGATCACCGGCTCATAAGAATAGACGATCCGCAGCCCATAGCGAGAGCCGTTGCCCAGCGCCTGCTCGATCATTGGTCCAAGGTGATGCAGATTGATGACGACATCCTGAAACCCGTATCGCTTCAGGAGCAAGAGATTCCAGACGATGAGCGGTGTGCCGGCCACAGGGAGGAGCGGCTTCGGGATGGTCTCCGTAAGCGGTCTCAGGCGAGTGCCCAAGCCGGCTGCAAGGATCATGGCTTTCATAACGAACGTGAGCAGTGATGGGTTAGACTTGACGGGAATCACGTTGGCCCTCCGCATACCGCTCATCACAGATCACACATCACTCTTCACTGCAATTCAGGCACATAGCGGGCGAGATGTTTCCGGAGTGTCTCCAGCTCCGGATACTTCTGGAGATTGCGCCGGACATAGCCCAGCGTGCGAGGAATATCGGCGAGGAACTTGGGGTTGCCTTTGACGCGATCGATATAGACAAAGCGCCCAGCCGCCTTGAGATTACGCTGGATGCTCGTGAAGTCGAACAAACGGCGGAACGCCTCCCGGCTGCTCAAAACCTGCCGATGCGATGCCATCTGATCGAGGTACCGGTCGATCAACCGGTCGATCAGCGCCTCATCGAGTTCGATATAGGCGTCCCGCAGCAGCGAGGCGAGGTCGTAGGTCGCCGGCCCCATCAGTGCGTCCT
>JAPLLI010000274.1 GCA_026387615.1 Nitrospirota bacterium | reverse complement strand
ACGGGATCGTGATTCGTGGCTACCTGAGCCAGCTGGGGCCTCTGGAAGCGCCCTTTGTGAGCTGGGATGAGATCGGCAAGAATCCATTTTTCTCCGCCAATACCGACATGGTGCCGAAGCTGGAATCCTTCATGGACGAATTGCGGAAGGCCGGCGATTCGTTCGGGGCGAAGATTACGACGGAGGCTGAATCCATGCCGGTCGGGTGGGGCGCTCCGGTCTATGCCAAGCTGGATGCGGACCTTGCCTCGGCCATGATGAGCATCAATGCGGTCAAAGGGGTGGAGATCGGCGCAGGGTTCGCCTCTGTCGCGCAGCGCGGCTCTGAGCATGGAGATGAAATGACCCCTGACGGATTTCTCTCCAATCACGCGGGAGGCATTCTGGGGGGTATTTCCACCGGGCAGGATCTCGTGGTGACGATTGCCATTAAGCCGACATCGAGCATTCGCATCCCGCGCCGTTCCATCGACAAGCAGGGAAATCCCGTGACGGTGGAGACGAATGGACGCCATGACCCCTGTGTGGGCATCAGAGCGACACCGATCGCTGAAGCCATGATGGCGCTCGTGCTTATGGACCATGCCTTGCTCCATCGTGCGCAGAATGCCGATGTGACCGTCGCCACGCCGACTATTTCCGCTTCGGTCAAGAAAGCGTCTCGTCCTTCCACGTCCGGTCCCGCCAAGGTCAATCCAGATCCGGATGAAGCCTAGCCCACTGATTGAGATCGAACGGGCGACGGTCTATCGAGGCGATACCTGTGTGCTCACCGACTTCTCCCTGTCCCTCTACGAGGGGGAACATGTTGCCATCCTCGGCCCTAATGGCGCCGGAAAATCGACCCTCCTGAAATTGCTGGCCGGTGAAGTCCATCCGTTGCCGAACGATGAGACCCATATCCGCTTGTTCGGGGAAGAACGGTGGAACGTCTGGGACGTGCGGAAGCGATTGGGGATGGTGTCGCACGATCTCCAGCACCAGTACACGGAAAATGTCATCGGGTTGAAAGTCGTGCTGTCAGGCTACTACGCGAGCATCGGGACCTATAAACACCAAGACTTCAGCTATGCCCAGATGGCTCGCGCCCATGCCGTGCTGGAAGAGCTCAGCATCGGGTTCTTGACCGAGCGGAAACTTTCCGAGATGTCGACCGGCGAACAGAGGCGCTGCCTGCTGGGCCGAGCCTTGGTGCATGATCCGACGGCCTTGGTGTTGGATGAGCCCACCAGCGGCCTCGACCTGACCGCCACGTTTCACTACCTGGACCTGGTGCGAGCCCATATGAAGAAGGGGAAGACGGTGCTGCTGGTCACACACCATATCCATGAGATTCCGCCTGAAATTACACGAGTGGTCTTCTTACAGGGAGGCAGGATTATTCAGGACGGAGCGAAACAATCTATGCTCACCGAGGCCAATCTCAGTAGACTGTTCGACTGCCCCGTGGCCCTTGCGCAAGCGAACGGCTGGTATCAAGCGCTGCCAGGCCACAGTACCGCACACTGACTGCTCATCCCCCGCCTAACACAACATGAAACGTGAGGTCTGCATCGAGGCGGCGTACTTTGATGCTAACTCGCTGGCCCGGCGTCGTCCGCTCAATCAGATAATTTTTTAAGTGGGCCGCATCGAGAATCT
>JAPLLI010000023.1 GCA_026387615.1 Nitrospirota bacterium | reverse complement strand
AAGAGTCCTTCGAT
Source organism: Nitrospirota bacterium (assembly GCA_026387615.1). GTDB lineage: Bacteria > Nitrospirota > Nitrospiria > Nitrospirales > Nitrospiraceae > Palsa-1315. Next base: position 33,005 of record JAPLLI010000023.1, on the reverse strand, counting down.
TCGATGCCCGGGGTGATTTTGCGGCAAGCGAACGGCCCGCGCGACTTTTCCCTCAGCGTTCGAGGGTCCGGGGTAAAGACCTCGTTCGCCATTCGAGATTTCATGGTGTACGAAGATGGGTTCATGCAGACTCAATCCGATGGTTTGTCCCGACTGGACATGCACGACCCCTGGTTCATGCGGAGTGTCGATATTACACGCGGGGCCTCGTCGTCGTTGTACGGAAATTATGCCCTCGGAGGGATGGTGCAGTTTCGGACCAGTCGTGGGAGCGATATCAACGGAGTGGAAACGCTGCTGGCCGGAGGGTCCTATGGGTATAACAAGCAGGGCATAGCTTTCGGACAGCACACGGATAAGCTGGATCTTTCATTCTTTGGCAGTAATGTCCGGGAAGATGGCTATGTCCGGCACAGCAACTATGAGACGCAAACAGTCAACTTTAACGCTCGATACACCATCGATGATCGGCAGACGCTCTATTTCAAGGCCATCAGCAACTGGCTGGACGCGAAAGTCCCCACCCGCCTCACCGAATCGCAGTTCAACGCCAATGATCGCCAGGCGGGAGGCTCTCAAACTTCGTGCACAAGGAATACGTACAATGCGAATTGCGCTGACGCGAACATGTTGGGTCAGAAGCGGACCGATCGACGAACCAATGTCGGGGCCATCTATGAACGGGAGATCGACGCAAGCACCGTGTTGACGGTGCATGGGGCCTACGACGAAAAAGACATCAACCAGTACTTCTCTCAGGTCACGGACAACATCAACCAGAATTTTTATCACTATACCGATTTACGGCACAATGGCCGCATCGGCGACCTGCCGCTCAAAAGCTATGCGGGAGTCTTTTTCAATCGCATGAAGCAGGATGGAGAGACCTACGAGAATCGTGCCGATGGGATCGGCACCAAAGGGCTCAAGATTCAGGACAATCAAGGATGGATCCAAAACATGGGGATCCGGTTTCGTGAGGAGCTGGAGTTTGTGCCGAAGTGGACCCTGGCCGCAGGGCTGGGGTATGAACGGTCGCATCTGAATGTCCACGCCGTCGTGCTCAATAGCGGCAGTAGTAACTCCAATCAAGCCGTGACGCGCGATTTTGACAATTGGGCGCCGGAGATGTCGCTGACCTGGAAGCCGGCGGAAGGCTACCGGCATTGGATTCGCGCCTCGACGGGCTACGCGACCCCACAGATCTCGCAACTCACGAGAAATCCCACCACGGGCCTCCCCGGGCAAAATTTTCAATTGAAGCCGCAGAAGAATTACAACATGGAAATCGGGACCGCCTCACAGTTGAGCAAGACGCTGTCTGTCGAGTTGGTGGGGTTTTGGGTCTTCGTCCACAACGAGTTCATCAGCCAGTCGATTGGCACTACGAGCAATACGGCGACCGTCAATGCAGATCTTTCGCAATATCGAGGAGTGGAGCTGGCCTATGATTGGCGGCCCATCGAGGCCTGGCGGTTCGCCGGGGCCTATACCCATACCATTGCTAACTACGTCAATTTTCAGGATGTATCGGCCAGTGTCCCTACGTCACGGGATGGCAAGAAGGTGCCGAATGTGCCAGTCGATTACCTGAATGCCAAAGTCGAATATGACCAAGTGGCCTATGGGCACAAGCCGGCTGGGTGGGGCGCGTGGATACAAGGGAGTTGGATGAACAGCTATCTGCTGAACAATGCCAACACGATTGGCATTCCGTCCTATCTCATTGGGAATGCAAATATTCACTATGAGCAGCCTTTGGCCAATAATGCCTGGTTCCGTTTCGCGAAGATGTATGTCGAGGTGAATAACATTGCTGATACGAAATATGCGGCGTCGGGTCAGGTGACATCGGCAAATAGCATGGTTTCCACCGGCACCCAAGCAACGCAGCTCTACTTCGCCGGCTATGGGCGATCCGCCTATGCCGGGGTGACGTTAGGGTTCTAATGATCGTTCTGCGGGAGGGGGCGCGAGCCCCCTCCCGTCGGAGGGGAGTCAACCACGGCAAAGATACTATTACGGGTTCATGAGGCGGCAGAGGACAGACTGACTCACTCGCAGACGAAGGATTGATCTATGGATTTCTTGAAGGAACTCGTCGAGTACGGTGTTATCGGGCTCTTGTTGGGACTGAGTTTTTGGGCTATCGGGGTGGCGGTGGAGCGCTGGTTGTTTTACCGGCGGGTGGACGTGAGGCAGTTTCCCACGCTGGATCTCTGCGAGATCGCGTTGACCAGGCGGCTGGTGGTCATTGGGACCGTGGCGGCCAATGCGCCCTATATCGGTTTGCTTGGGACGGTCTTTGGCATCATGCTGACATTCCACACGATGGGCACGTCCGGTGCGTTGGCGGTGACGACGATCATGATCGGTCTGAGCCTCGCGCTCAAGGCCACAGCGGCGGGGCTACTGGTCGCCATTCCTTGCGTGGTCATGAACAACGTCCTCCGTCGCCGTGTCAGTGAACTTCTTGCTCAGTACAAGGTGCAGCATGGATCGTGAGTTGAATCAAATCAACGTTATTCCACTCGTGGACGTGATGCTCGTCCTTCTTGTTATCGTTTTGACGACAGCCACATTCATTACAGCCGGCCAGATTCCAGTCAATCTGGCCAAAGTTGCCACGGCCGGCGACCGGCAGGATGCCCCGCTCATTATGACCGTCACGGCGGAGGGTGAATTGTTCGTGAACGATCGCTCGGTCACCGACGAGCAACTCGACGCCACGCTCTTCACCCATCCCCGCGAGTCGCTGGTTCTGGTTCGCGCCGACAAAGCTACGCGGCTTGAGCGGTTTGTCACCCTCGTCGATCGTGTCCGCGGGCTCGGCTTTCGACAGGTCAGCCTGGAGGTCATTCGCATGTGATACCGATTATTCTTGCCTGAAGACTCGGCGGATTCGTGATCAGATTTTCACCGACCTCAGAGATCACGACAGCTCGTCCCATCGTGAGACCTGTAGCATCCGTGAGCAGGCGTCAATAGATAGGCGGACGGCTGTCGCGCATAGAAGTGTCAACGTGGAGAGCTTGGAAGCGCGTTCTCGTGCGTGTTCGCCGGGTTTCTTCGTTTTTGTCGGACGAGCTATACATTCGGCGTAACCAAGTTTTTCCAGCTTGGAGGGAAGGCCTGACGTCCGGTTCTTCTTATCGCAGTGACGGGACGGAGGCTCAGGTGACCTGGGCCTGCGTCTCGCTCGTTGATTTCGTTCCTGGCCCCCCGTATAGTTGTCGCATCGTCTTGTGTTGACCAGGAGCGCGACGGTGATGTCTCTTGTCCGATACCGCCTCCTTATCGTTCTCGGAATATGTGTCTGGACGTATTCCGCTGCCGGGTATGTTGTCGCGGCTCCCCCTAGCGATTCCAGCAAGCGTGCCGTCGAACGGGCTTTGGAGCTCTTCAAGGCCGGCGATGCCGATGGAGCGATTGCCGCGCTGAACAAGGCCACGGAGCTCAATCCCTCCAATGCCGAGGCCTACCAGCTTCTCGGGCGTGTGTATTTTCACGGCAAGAAAAAATCGCATGAGGCGGCCGACGCATTCTTGCATGCGATCAAGCTGAGGCCTGGCTACGCGGAAGCGCTAAACGATCTGGCGGAAGTGTATCTCTTGCAGGGGAAATCAGTAGAAGCGGAACAGACGCTCAAGCGCGCGATTGAGGTCGACCCTCAACATGATGATTCGTACGTAGACTTGGCCAAGCTCTATGAGGGGCGGCATGACCTGCCTGCCGCGATGAAGACGTATCGGAGTCTGTTGGCCGTTCGTCCGGCCCATTCCGATGCGCTCTTCGGGCTGGCGATGTTGTACGAGGGGCAGGGTGAGAACAAGGCGGCGCGCGATATGCTGGGGCAGCTGACGAAGTCGAATCCCAAGTATGCGGATGGCTGGTACCTTGCCGGACGGATGGCAGAGAGGAACAACGATCTCGCGGAAGCCGCCTACTCGTATAAGCAGGCCATTGCGGCGAAGCCCTCGTTCGTGGATGCGCATTACAACCTGGCGTTTATCCATCGGAGCCAAGGCAGGCCTCAGGAGGCGGAACGGGAATTTTTTGAAGTGTTGCGGTATCGTCCTGAGTATGCCGAAGCCCATATGAATTTAGGCGTGATCTATACCGGGTTGAACCGGCTTGAAGAGGCGGAACAGTCCTACGAGCGAGCGGTCGAGTTGAAGCCGGACTATGCGGAGGCCCATTACAATTTGGGGGTCTTCTATGAGTTGCACCGGAAAGACATGCCGAAAGCCTTGGCGCAATATCACAAGTATCTTGCCCTCGGCGGGCACGACGATCGCGTGGAGCGCATCGTCGGACTGGGGAGTCGATGATCCGTTCGATGTTGTGACGGGCTGATGGTTGCAGTGATCATGGACGACCGCGTGATCGCCTCGGAGCCTGGCCGGTGCCCGAGGCGTTGCTATTTCTGGCGGGCGCATACCGATACAGCAGCGAGTATTGTTGCGGCATATTGGCTATCATGAACGGGGATGGTGATTCAGGAAAGGAGTCGCGTATGGTGAAGAGACAGGGTGCGCAATGGGCCGCGGTATGGGCGATGGTCGGTGTCATGGTCTTGTGGGGCTCAGCTGCCGTAGCCGCATCCCCTGAGTTGAAGGGGAAGTTTGAAATCCTCCAGGGCGAAGTGTCGACCCATACGCCTGGCAAAGTGAAATTGATCGAGTTCGCTGATTTCTACTGTCCCCATTGTCACCGGTTCGACGGGGAAGGTCTGGCTTTACTGGAAAAAGAGTTCGGGAACAGGCTTGAGGCCACGATGGTGGGGTTCCCGGTGATTCATGGGAAGTTGCCGACTCCGTTTGACATGTATGAGCAGGCGAAGATGATGGGAAAGGGGAAGGAGATGAAGGCCATCCTCTTCCGCACTATCCATAAAGACAAAATCACCGGTGTGCTGGACCGCTCGCTTCGGGAAGTCTTGCTCAAGGAAGTCGGCCTCGATCCGAAAGCCTTTGAAGAAGGCATGGCCAGCGGGAAGCCGGCCAAGATATTCGAAGAGGGGCGCAAGTGGGGCGAACGCATCAAGGTTCAGCAGACCCCGACCGTGCTGATTGATGGAAATATCAAGACGGAAACGATCGACCCGGAGAATATCAGGTTAATCATCCAGAGCATTTTGGATGGAGATAAGAAGAAGTGAATGGTGATGAGTGAGCAGTGACGCGCAGGGAACAGGGAGTGGCTATCTAGGTTTCTGCGCGTTTCACTCATCACTCGTCACGCATCACACATCACGGGGCTATGATGGCGCTTGATCCAATTTGCGGGATGACGGTCGATCCGGCTACGGCAGCCGGACATCACGACCATCGAGGCCAACGCTATTACTTTTGTGGCCGGTCCTGCTTGGAACGATTCAAGGCCGATCCGGAACGGGCATTGTCGCCGCAGCCGGCCAGTTCTCCTAAGCCGACCACCAGAAAACCCCTTCCGATGATGATGCCGGCTCCGGCCCTGCCAGGAGCTATCGATCCCGTCTGCGGGATGACGGTGCAGCAGGCCACCGCAGCCGGTTCCTCTGAGTATCAGGGAAAGACCTACTACTTTTGCGCGACGAGTTGCCTTGCCAAGTTTCGGGCCGACCCGATCCATTATCTGACCCCTTCAGAGCAGCGTGTAGCTCGTGCGCAGCCGGTTCCGATCGGTGAAGCGGTCGAGTACATCTGTCCCATGGACCCGGAAGTGCTTGAGACGAAACCGGGGGCCTGCCGGGTTTGCGGGATGGCGCTGGAACCCAAGGTTGTCTCGCTTGAAGAGGAACGAAATCCCGAGCTTGAAGAGATGAGCCGGCGGTTCTGGATTTGTCTCGGGCCTTCCCTGCTGGTCATGCTGTTGGCCATGACCGATATGATTCCCGCTGTAGCCCTGCCGCAGGCCCTCACCGGCTCGATGAGGAGCTGGGTGCAGTGGCTGTTGGCGACACCGGTGGTGCTCTGGGGTGGTTGGCCGTTTTTTCAGCGGGGCTGGACGTCAATCGTGAGCCGGGCGCCCAATATGTTTACGCTCATTGCCATTGGAACGGGAGCGGCCTATGGCTATAGCACGGTCGCTACTGTCGCGCCGACGGTGCTCCCCGGATCCTTCCGATTGCACGATGGTTCGGTTGCGGTCTACTTTGAAGCGGCTGCCATGATTACGGTGCTCGTCCTGCTCGGCCAGGTCCTTGAGCTGAAGGCCAGGAGCCAGACGAGTTCCGCGATCCGCGCATTGCTCCGGCTTGCGCCCAAGACCGCCAGGCTGATCAAGCGGGACGGGCAGGAAGAAGACGTGCTGCTCGAACAGATTCAGGTGGGGTATCGGTTACGAGTGAGACCGGGGGAACGAGTGCCGGTCGACGGGAGGGTTTTGGAGGGCACGACCGCGGTGGATGAATCCATGATCACGGGGGAATCAATCCCGGTCGAGAAAACCGTCGGGGCTCAGGTGACCGGCGGGACCATCAACGGTACGGGCGGCATGGTGATGGTGGCTGAACGGGTCGGGCGCGATACGATGCTTGCCAGGATTGTGCAGATGGTCAGTGAGGCGCAACGGAGCCGGGCGCCGATTCAGCGTCTGGCCGATGTGACCGCAGCCTATTTTGTTCCGCTGGTTGTGACGGCCTCACTGATGACGGCAGTGGTCTGGGCGATCTGGGGGCCGGAGCCGAAGCTGGCCTATGCGCTGGTCAATGCCGTGGCGGTTCTGATTATTGCCTGTCCCTGCGCCCTGGGGTTGGCCACACCGATGTCGATTATGGTGGGGACCGGGCGCGGCGCGACGGCTGGCGTCTTGGTGAAGAAGGCGGAGGCGCTGGAGATTTTCGGCAAGGTGGATACGCTCGTGATCGATAAGACCGGGACCCTTACGGAGGGCAAACCGAAACTGCTCTCGGTCCATGTCGTGGCGCCCTGGTCCGAGGCCGAGCTGTTGCGGCTTGCCGCGAGTCTTGAACGGAGTAGCGAACATCCTTTGGCAGCATCGGTGGTGGCGGGAGCGGAAGGGCGAGGGATCGTTGTTGCTCCGGTCGAGGGCTTTCGCTCTGTGACGGGGAAGGGCGTGACTGGGACGGTGGCCGGTCGTCGCGTGGCCATCGGGACGGTCGCATTTTTACGCGATGACATCGGCCTATTCGGTCAGAGCCTCACGCAGTTGGATGGTGACGCGGCTGCGCTTCGGCATGAAGGGCAGACGGTCCTGTTTGTGGCAATCGATGGGCAGGCTGCCGGCATTCTGGGCGTGGCAGATCCAATTAAAGATACCACTCGCGCTGCGGTGCAGGAACTCAAGGCTGAAGGCATCCGCATCGTCATGCTGACGGGGGACCATCACGATACGGCTGAGGCGGTGGCCAGGCAACTCGGTATCGACGAAGTCCTGGCTGATGTCCTGCCGGACCAGAAGGGTCAGATTATCGCTCGCCTCAAGTCGCAGGGCCGTGTGGTGGCGATGGCCGGCGACGGCGTCAATGATGCGCCGGCCCTGGCCTTGGCCGATGTCGGGATCGCGATGGGAACCGGGGCGGATACGGCCATCGAGAGCGCGGGGATGGGTCTGGGGCATCCTCTTGAGCCCCATGATCGCCAGTGCCGCCATGACCTTCAGCTCCGTGTCCGTCATCTCCAACGCGCTCCGCCTGCGTCGGGTAGAATTGTAAGCGCGCCACTACGTGATGCATGCTAGGGTAGAGCGGTTTCCCCTCAGTCGCAGGGGGGTTGTTTTCAGAAAGGATCTCGGCGTGTTTCGACTCAGTCTTCTCGTGCGAATTATGATCGGGCTCTATGTGGGGAGCTCGTTCGTCGGAGAGGCGGCTCTGGCCGGGAGTCGCGTGCTTCCTGTGGCGAACGGGAGCGAGCTTCAGGCGCAGGTCAAGGCGGCCGCGACCAAAGTGATTCCCGCTGTCGTGAGCATCGCCTCGATGGTGATGGTCCGCGACCAAGCCCTTAGCGACGAAGGGCTTCCGTTCGGACTGTTCAAGGACGCTCCGGCGCGGCGGCAATATGGTCAGGGCTCGGGCGTCATTGTGTCGGCCGATGGCTACATTATTACCAACAACCATGTCATTGCCGATGCGGTCGATGTGGAAGTGATTCTGGCAGACCGGCGGCAATATAAGGGACGCGTGGTGGCCACGGACCCGAAGACCGACGTGGCCGTGGTGAAAATTCCTGCGAGCAATCTGCCGGTCGCGACCTGGGGGGATTCGAGTACGCTCGCCGTCGGTGAGTTTGTGCTGGCGATCGGGAACCCGCTGGGCTTAAGTCGCAGCGTGACGTTCGGCATTGTCAGCGCCGTTGGCCGTGCGGATGTCGGCGTTGCAGACTTCGAAGATTTCATCCAAACCGATGCGCCGATCAATCCCGGAAACTCCGGAGGGGCCTTAGTGACCCTCAACGGAGAGTTGGTGGGGATCAATACGGCCATCGCCAGTCCGACCGGCGGCAGCGTCGGGGTGGGCTTCGCCATTCCTAGTAATATGGCCCGGTCTGCTATGCAGAGTCTGCTCAAGACCGGGCGTGTGGTCCGCGGGTTGCTCGGCGCGTCGACGCAAGATGTGACACCCTTGTTGGGCAAGGTCTTTCGTCTTCCCGATGTGAAGGGCGCGATCGTGACCGATGTGCAGGCGAAAGGGTCCGCGGAGAAAGCCGGACTGAAGCGCGGCGATGTGGTGGTGCGCTTCGACGGGCAGGACGTGATGGACAGCGGACATCTCAAAAATCTTCTGGCCGCCTCCACGATCGGGAGCAAGCATCGAGTGGATCTTCTGCGTGAGAGCAAGCCGTATCAGACGGAGCTGGTGGTGCAGGAGGCGCCGCGTGAACGAGCCAAGAAGAGCCAGGCCCCATCGGCCTCAGCTGCCACAGCTCATCCCCTCGCCGGCATTGTGTTCGACGATATCACTGCACCCTTGGCTCGTCAGATGGATCTCTCGGTGACCCGCGGGGTGGTCGTGACCGACATTGAAGAGGGCAGCCTGGCGGAATCTTTCGGTCTTCAGCCTGGCGACGTGGTGTTAGAGCTCAATCGTCAGCACATTGCCAGCTTCGCTGCATTTCAGCGATTGGCCGATCAGATGAAGCCGTCCGATCTTGCGCTCCTGCTGGTCAACCGGCAGGGGAGCGTCCTCTACATCCCGATTCAAGCCGACTAGAAGCGCACCCGATACCCAGGCCGCCTCCTGTGCTCGCGCCATGCGCGCGATGAAACTGTGCCAGTTCGATGCGTGCAGTGAAGGACGGTTCGGCAACTCCCGTCGTAGAGAACGCGTGATGTCATAGAGAAGGTGGCGGCAGGCCTTCGATGGATGCCCCTCGTTCAATCGCCCCCACGCCTCCAACCCGTTGAACGTATAGATTCTACCCGCCTGTATCCCTTGCGTAGCGGTTTCGACTAATCGTTGATTTGCGACTCATGGGATGCTACGTTTTTAAAAAACGTGCTACTAAGAGGTTGCCATGAAGAAACTGATTCGATTCGGCGTGTCGCTGGACCATCATCTGCTCGATGATTTCGATCTGCACATCAGAAAACGCAAGTATACGAACCGCTCGGAGGCCTTGCGGGACCTGATCCGGGATAACCTGGTCGGGCAGGAGTGGGATGACGATAAAGAGACGGTAGGAACGATTACGTTCGTGTATGACCATCACGTGCGTGACTTGACCAGGAAACTGACCGACATTCAACACCGCTATCAGTCACTTATTGTGTCCGGCATGCACGTCCATCTCGATCATGACCATTGCTTAGAAGTGTTGGTCGTGAAGGGTAAAGGCACCGCCATCAGGAAGGTGGCCGATACGCTCATCGGGACCAAGGGGGTCAAGCACGGGAAGCTGGCAGCGACGACCACGGGAAAAGGGTTGAGCTGAGGATCCTGGTGAGCTTTCCCAGCCTGTTCTTCCAACTCATCGCATTGTTCTGTGCGCTTTCCTCCGCGCTCGCCCACGATCCGGACGCCGAGTTCGTGGACGTGCCGGAGGTGTCCATTATTGGCGCTCGCCCGGTGGCCGCATCCTCGCAGCAATTCATCCCGGACAAGGAATACCTGCTCCAACCCCAGGGGCGGCCAGCCCAGGTGCTACGGCTGATCCCCGGCATGATCGCGATGGAGCATTCCGGCGGGGCGGGCAAGGCCGATCAATATTTCCTGCGCGGCTTTGACGCCGACCACGGCACCGACGTGGCCTTCTTTGCCGATGGCATGCCGATCAATCTTCGTTCCCATGCGCATGGACAGGGTTATGCGGATCTCAACTTCATCATCCCGGAAACCATCGAGGGACTGGATGTCTCTAAAGGGGCCTATCTTCCAGAGGTTGGAGACTTCGCGACAGCCGGGGCGGTGAATTTCCGGACCAGAGAGGTGCTGAAAGAAGGTGTCGTGCAGCTGTCGAGCGGACAGTTCGACACGCAGCGTCATCTCGTGATGTTTTCTCCCACCAGAGACAAGGTGCGAAGCCTGATCGCGGCGGAAGGCTATTACACGAACGGGCCGTTCCAGAACGACAACCGCTACTTTCGCGCGAATTTGTTGGGCAAGATTACGATGAATCCGACCGGTCGCTCCGAGCTCAGCGTGACGGGGACGTTTCATAAGGCCCAGTGGAATGCATCGGGAGAAGTGCCTCTGCGAGCGGTGACGGCCGGCACCCTGGACCGTTTCGGGTCGTTTGATCCATCGGAAGGCGGCAACACGACCCGTTCGACCGCGCGAGTGAACTATCACCATGATACGACATCCGGCGGCCGCTTCTTTGCGAACGCGTATGGGCAATATTACAAGTTCGATCTCTATACGAATTTCACAGTCCTGCTTAACGACCCGGTCAATGGAGATGGCCTTCAGCAGTCCGACCGGCGCGTCGTCTATGGCGGTGATGTCGGGTATCGCCAAGCGGGAAGGTTCCTGGATCTCGACAGCGCCGTGACGGTGGGCGTTCAAACGAGGGTGGATGACATCCATGCGCGCCTGGGGACGCAGGTGAAACGGAACCCGCTCGGCACGACGACCGATAGCGATGTGATGGAGGCGTCCTATTCGCCGTTCGTGAAAGCGGAGATCCAGCCGGTCTCCTGGATGCGACTGGTCGTAGGGGTGCGGGGGGAATTTTTCACGTTCGACGTGCGCAATCGTTGCCCAGCCTGTGCAGGGCAGGCGACAGGCCGGACCACGTCAGGGTTGGCCTTGCCAAAAGCCAACATGATTCTCGGACCCTGGCTGGCGACAGAGCTCTTTGCGAATTACGGCGAAGGCTATCACAGCAATGACGCCCGCTCGGCTGTTGCCCCCGGATCGGTTCCCTTGGCTCGTGCGAGAACCTATGAGGTGGGAGCCCGTTCGAGGCCTTGGGGGCCTGAGGGAGTCGAACTGGTTGCGACCCTGTGGGCGATTGATCTGCAGTCCGAGCTGGTCCTTGCCGGCGATAGTGGGACGACCGAAGTCCGTGGCTCGACGACCCGTCGCGGGCTGGAGGTTGCCGCGCGAGGGCAGGTCTGGGGCCCTCTGTCGTTCAATGGCAGTTTGGCTTGGAGCCGCGCCAGGTTCGAAAATGGAACGTCTGTGCCCAATGCGCCGGAGCTGACGGCCTATGGAGCCCTGTTGCTTCGTTGGCCGGAAGGGCTGTCGTCCCAAATCCAGGCGACCTATTTAGGGGTCCGGTCCTTGGACGAGAATCTGAAGGCCCCCGCCTGGGTGGATATCGACCTGTCTGAACGATACAGGCTTCCGGTCACGCTCCCGCATGGCAGGATGGAAGCCTTCCTGTTTGTGCAGAACCTTCTCGATACGAAGTGGGAGCAAGCGACCTTCGGGTTTCGTTCCCGGCTAGCTGGTGAGCCGGCCGGCGGGATCAGGGATATTCACTTTGTGCCGGGAAGCCCGCGGTTCTTTATGGGCGGCGTCGCCTGGTATTTCTAGCAGCCGCTGAAAATGGCCACCAGCTTCGTTCTCGGCTACCGAAACTCCTCAACGTACCCAGAGGGTACGCCTCCGGGTTTCGGGGCGCCTGCGGCCTTGCTGGATGCCCATTTTGAGCGGCTGCTCATCCCGCTGAAAACGACTTCCACCTTCGTTCTCGTCTCGAAAGCATCCTCAACGTACCCCTGAGAGTACGCCTCCGGTGTGTTCTGCGCCTGCGGCCTTGTTGAAGATCGTTTTGAGGAGCCTTATCATCATATGACGTTATTTCTGACGAGATTCAGTGAACAAGCGAAAGAGCTGAGCAAAGAAGATTCTTAAAGACCACCGGTTGTCACAATGAAAATCTCCCCAGCAGGAAGTATTCTTGGGCGTCCATACTTTGATCGTCCCACCGTGCAGGTCGCGCGCTCGCTCATCGGCAAGTATCTCGTGCGGGTGATCGAGGGCCGCATCCTCGCAGGAAGGATCGTCGAGGTGGAGGCCTATGTTGGGCCAGAGGATAAGGCCTGCCATGCGTCGAAAGGGAGAACCCAGCGGACGGAGGTGATGTTTGGCCAGGGAGGGGTTGCCTACGTCTACCTGATTTACGGGATGTACCACTGCTTGAACGTGGTGACGGAGCGGGAGGGGTTTCCCTCCGCCGTGTTAATCAGGGCGGTTGAACTCGAGGGGCAGTTGATCGATGGACCCGGAAGGCTGTGCCGCGCGTTACAGATCGATCGCAGCCTCAATCGTGCGGATCTCACGGCCGGTGAATCGCTCTGGTTTGAGGATCGAGAGGAATTGCTGGTGAGGGGGGCCGTGGGAGCTCACCCGCGAGTCGGTATCGACTATGCGGGAGCCTGGGCCAAGAAGCCCTGGCGGTTCCGGCTGCGATCGGCCGCAGTTTCTTCTCGGGCACGAGGCACAAAAAAACAGGGGGGCGCCGGATAGGTCCGGCACCCCCCTTGTTGTATCTTGCTGAATCGCTGGACTACTCGATCTTGCGATCGGCTCCAATCTTCGTGGCAGACGTGACCGGAGGAGCGATCTTGATCTGAGGACCCTGGACGTTCGGAAGCCGTCCTGCGCCATGACCCTCGGTAATCCGGGCATTGTCAGACTTGTGCAGGTGCTGCTCGGATTTGCCGAGGCCATAGACAGCGCAAACAGGACACCGGAGACAGTTGCAACAGTACCGATTACGATCTTCATGAGCCTACTCCTTTGAATAATGGTGGCCGGAGAAAATGCGTTTTTAGACTACGAGTTCAAATCAAGTGGCTGGAATCATAGCCAGGGGGGGTGGGTCTGTCAATGGTAGAATGGGAGGGGAGCAGCCAGACTATCCTTCTTGCTCGCTGAGGCCGCACGATCAGAATGTGCTCCCTCAATGCGCGCAGGGAAGGACAGTCTGGCTGCTCCCCTTGGGAAGGTTGGGGGGATAAGAAGGAATGGATGGGGAGGGCGGCCGGTCGGGCTCCTGTGCTCGCGCAACGCGCACGGGCTCGTCTGTCTGTTGGATGGTCTTTCTGGTCTATCTGGTTCTGCTGAATGAATTTTCGGTCCGACCAACCAGACCAACCTGATAGACGAGATAGACCAGATGAACCAACCTCCGTTCGACGCGCGCAGTGGGAGGCCAAGCAGGCCACCCTCCCGTGGAGGTAAGGCAAGCGAGCTTGGAGGGAGTATGAGAGGGCGGATTAGATGGTCTCCTGTGCTCGTGCAACGCGCGGTCTCGGAAGATGAGGCCGCAAGGGAGTGAGGGGCTTTCTTTGCTCCCGGAGCGCGCGCTCAGAAGGGCCTCGCTCGACGGCCGCAGTCGAAAGCCCCTCACTCCCTTGCTTGGCTTGGCGATGAACCGGGGAAGACATGTGCCTACACTCGCAGTGGGAGGCCCTCTAGTCTGCCCTCAAAGGAGAAGGTAAGGTCCGCGCAATCGAGGATCGACCAGGCTGCCCTTCAAAGTGTAAGGGGGAGTTGAGAAACTGCTCGCAGTAAAGGGCAGCCTCGGCCATTCCCCTAAATAAATGCTGCATAGGGTCTCCCTGGTCGCCATAGTGACGTTCTGAGAACAATGATGTAAGTTCATGCTCTCACCCGCGGCCCTGGAAGCGGAGGATGAATCGGTGCTGCCGTGGGAGTGGCGCAAGACGAAATTCGAGTACGCTAGTCGCATTAGTGCGTGAGGAAGCTAATCAAGGGGGGGGGCATGGAAACCACAATTGACTTAATCGTCGTAGTATCCGTTGTGGGCGGCGTTGCTGCGGCCTACATCACTGGGTATTTCTTGCAAGCCACGGCGATTCCCATTCAGAGGCCAGGTCCTCCGATGGACAATGCGCCTGAGGATTGCAAGGCGGCTTGCCGGCAGTGGCAGCTGGCCCAACTAGCGAGGGTCACGGCGGAGCGTGCAGTGCAGACAGCCAAGCTACTGGCGGATGCGGCAAAGGTCTCCGCAGACAAAGCGTTCTGGCTTCAGATCTCGGCTCTGGCACTTTGGCTGGCATTTGCATTGAATCCCGTGCTTCGCGGATACGCGATATATCTTAATGTCCTCTATCTCGCGGCGGTGGCTTACTACATTGTCTGCCTTGGCAAGTTGGATGCAGCGCTGAAGGACCTTGAGAAAAATGCACTTGAGTTGCAGGCCGACTACAACGCAGAGAACAACGCGCGAATGCTTGTCATCACCACCTGCACGGGGGAGCAGGCTGATGACTGCCTGTCGCATCCTCAACCAGGCTGACCGCCGCTGTCGGGGTTGTGATTGGGGAAGATTTGAGTGGCCCGACCCTTTATGGCCTCTAGGCTCGACCAGGCGGCCCTTCGAAATGTAGTGGTGTTGTGCGGATAGAAATTGGCAGATCCGGCTCTTATGCGGATCCGCCTAAACATTGTTAGGGCTGCTCTAGTGCGCATGTAGCGGGGGTGCCCAAAGGTGTACGAATCATGTCTGCGTTTACGAATTCATTGAGTGAGGGAGAAATGCAACTTCGATTAGTGCTTCTGCTTTGCGCAATTAGTCTTGCAGGCGTCGTTACCGGCTGTTTGAATCCCGGAGTCGTGCAACTGTCCCCGGACACATACATGCTGTCTCGCACGGACAAGGGCGGCGTATTCGGCAATGCCTCCGCAATGAAGGCCGATGTAATCCGTGAGGCTAACGAATTCGCGGCCAGACAGGGTAAAATTGCCATCCCTATCTCCTTGAACGACTCGCCAATGTACATTGGCCACTTTGCTTCAGTTGACTATCAGTTCCGCGTTGTTGACGCGTCCGACCCGGAAGCGCGACGCGTCAATCTCGTCCCGCGACCCGATGTCGTGATCGAGAATACGGGTAAGACATCGATGGATGTCAAAATCAAAGATCAAACGGATCGTCCGAAGGATGTGTATGCCGAACTCCTCAAGCTCGATGACCTTCGGAAGCGCGGCATCCTGAGTGAGGTTGAATTTGAAGCTCAGAAGAAGAAGCTGCTGAGCGGTAATTGAGCGTGTTCCCTGAACGGTACCTTAACAATTGCGTGGAGGCGACAGGAAGCAGTCTCCGTTTTTACGTCGCTCCAGTTATTCCCAGTGCCTGACGTGTGGCGTTAGCTATCATGAGCCATTTTGTCGGCAAGATATAGTAATGCTTGCACGCCTATCCTGTGGGGGAATGGCCGACCTGGCTCATGTGTCACATGTCTCCGCGTTGCAGTCCGTGAGCGATCGTTCAGGCCGAATTCTAGTTAGGTTCTCACCTTTCTGATCAATTCAAAGAAACGTGTATAACTATTTGAGCTGGCGATTTTTGCTTTGGATATGGAGCGATGTGGGCTAGGACTTCGATGGTTCAGACGAGTGGTATACCCGGCAAGTATTCCCGCAGGACGCTCAAAAAGCCTGTTCAGCAAGGCCGCAGACGATGAGCGCACCGGAGGCGTAGCCTTGGGCTCGTTGAGGATGCGTTTGAGGCGAGAACGATACTGACGGTATTTTTCAGCGTCCTGCCCGGTTAGGCAGGGCGGCGTGTGGGAGGCCGGCGTCCTCGTCCTCGATAGGACGGGCCGCGGCTGAGACCTGGGAGACGGATGGTGACGGTGGTGCCTTCGCCTGGGGCGCTGCCGATGGCAATGGAGCCGCCATGTTCTTCGACGATCTTCTTGACCGTGGCGAGGCCCAGGCCTGTACCGGCGCGCTTCGTGGTGAAAAACGGCTCGAACACCTTGTCGACGATTTCTGCTGGGATGGGGGCTCCGTCGTTCTTGATGAGGATTTGATCTTCCACTCCGCGCCCCGCGCGATGCTGGGTGATCTGGATATGGAGATGGCCTCCCGGGCTCATCGCTTCGCCGGCGTTCTTGAAAATGCTCAAAAAGACTAGCAGGATTTTGGATTCGACGCCGCGCACCGGTGCGATTATCGTCGCATAGTCCTTGGTCACCTGGATTCTGGTGACTTCGAGGTCGGTGGCGACCACCGTGAGCGCGCTTTCGATCACTTCGGGGATGCGGAGGAGCCGCCGGTTCAGTTCGAGCGGTTTCGCGAAGTCTAAAATTTCGTTCAGGATGGCTTCGACGCGGATCAAGTCGCGCATCGCGTTCTCGACGCGCGTCGGGGGGTCGAAGTCGAGGATGCCTTCCGCCGTGACTTCTTCCAGTTGGGCTCGGATTGACGCGAGGGGTTCCCGCACTTCCGTGGCCAGGAACATGCTGAACTCGCCGATCGCAGCCTGCCGCTCCTGCTTTCTGATGATGGGCTCAGAAGAATCCGGAGCTGAGGCCTCTCCTGGCGCGCCTTCTTGGCCAGCGGACTGGGCCTGGCTGGCCGGCGCCGATACCGGAGCCTGGAGGATTTCGGCGATCTTGACGATAATCGGCTCAAGCGTGCGGGCATCCGTCTGTTGATAGCGCCCGGCTTCTTTTGAAGCCAGAGTGATGGTCCCGCCCACTTGTCCCCGGACGAAGAACGGCACGACGAGCGAGGAGAGCAGCCGGTCTTTAAACAGATACTTATGATCGAGGAAGCGCCCCTGCGTGGAGGCGAGATCGTGATCCACGCGCGGTTTACGATGGCGGACGGCCCATCCGGAGGCTGAACTGTCGAGCGTGAGGCGGTGGCCCGGTTTCAGGTCTTTCTTGCCGTCTTTCTGATCGCTCTTCAGATCGCCGGCCATTCCCAGGACTTCGACGTTGCCGGCGAGGGGATCGTAGTGGCAGGCCCAGATGCGATCATAGGCGACGTATTGGTTGGCATCCGTCAAGGCGGCGATAATCTTGTCTTGCAATTCCGGTGTGAGCTGAGAGGCCGGTGCGGCAAACATTTCCGCAGGACTGGGGGTCGTGGGGACCGGTTCCTGGGCGACATACGGCCGACTGAGCACGACATTCATGTCGAACAGGCCTTCGCGTTCTAGGGTCTTCGTGACCTCGTCGCTGGCCTGCTCCATTAAGCTTTTTTCTTTTTTCGCGAACGTGGCGCTCTCTTTTCGTCCGATGACGAGGAAGCCATAGGTTCGGTTCCGATATCGGAGGGGAACCGAGAGCATCGATTTCGCGCCAGGCGTAATCAAGCGGAGACGAATCGTGCGCCCGTCTTCTGGATCGCCGGAAGGCGCCCCGGCCGCGACGGCGGGAGCCGACAAGGTCCGGAGGATCGCCTGAATATCGCGCGGGGTGAAGCCTCGTGCGGCATGGCCGACCAGCGGGCCTTGGTCACGGTGGAAGATGGCGGCGAGCGCGGCGTCGACCGGCAAGTCGTTGAGCACGGATGTTAAGGCGCGCTGGAGATGCGTTTCGGGAAGTGGTTTGCTGTGTGGGGTTGTGGGTGTCATGCGTGCATTCGGGTGGCCAAGCACGCATTGTAACAATGCGCGACGAGCAATTCAATGAAAAGGAATAGGGTCGTTATTCGTCAGGATTGATGATCTTGGGTGGACGTTGTTGAGGGAATGCCTGGGGCTCCGTCGGGCGGGGCTCAGCGGTCCAGGCATTCAGGATCGTGGTGACCAGACTGATCACGACTGCGCCACCGACGGCCGGCCAAAATCCTGCGACAGTGAACCCTTTCACCAGATAGGCGGTCAGTTCCAAGAGCAGGGCGTTGACCACAATGAGAAAGAGTCCCAACGAAAGGACGATCAAGGGAAGGGTGAGCACAAAGAGAATGGGCCGGACCAAGAGGTTGAGAAACATGAGCACGAGGATGGCGGCCATTCCGGCCGGGATCGAGTCGACCTCAATGCCCGGCACGGTCATGACGGCCAGGAAGACCGCGATGCCCGTGATCAGCACGCGAGTGGTCACGGCTTGAAACCCGCCGCGAAAAAGGTAGTTATGGATTTCTCGTGTGACGCGAACGGTTGGCATGGGTCACCTTATTACGGCAGAGCCGGTTGTGTGGGAACCGGCGCCCGGGCGCCGGATGAGTAATGGACGTCGGTGGCCGTCAGGACCTGGTTGGCCGTCGAGGCTTCGATCACCACGCGATCCCCCAC
Source organism: Nitrospirota bacterium (assembly GCA_026387615.1). Lineage (GTDB taxonomy): Bacteria > Nitrospirota > Nitrospiria > Nitrospirales > Nitrospiraceae > Palsa-1315. The sequence goes on along the minus strand of JAPLLI010000023.1, from coordinate 14,616 downwards.
CGATGGCACGTGGGTGCTGTTGGGATTGCCTTTTTCTCTGAACCGGGTTTGTTTGGTCACGAGCACGTTCACGGTCTGGCCTTTGGGCGTTTTGATTTCGAGGTGCGTCGCGTCAATGGCCGTGATCGTGCCGAGCACATGTTGGCCGGTGCCGTGGGCGAAGGCGGTGGTGGCGATGAGGCACAAGGCGCAAGCGAGAAGGCTCCGGTAAATCATGCGGCATTCGTCCTTTTCAGACAAGAGGTCGCTTAATGGTGGTGTCCGCTTTCTGGCTGTATCGCCAGGTCGTTCCCCTGGAGGAATTGGTCGAACGCGGCTTCTTCTGTTAGGTCTTTCTTCGTTTTGGGGTTGAGCCCCTTCATCTGATCGAGTTCTTCTGGCGTCAGTTGCGGAAGATGGCGAAGGAAGTGGACCAGCTTCCAGCTGTCCAGGTCCTGGGCCGGGTCGCCTTCGCCCCAGGCCGGCATCGCGGTAAAGCGAATGCCGTTGTGAATGACCCAGAAGAGTTCTCCGTCGGACATCGATTGTGTATCGGCTAACCGGAGATCCGGCGCCTTGGGGTACACATTCTTGCCGATGGGCGTCTGCCCGCTCCCGTCGTTGGCATGGCAGACCGCGCAATGGTCTGCGAAGTGGGCCAACCCTTCCTGCAAGAGGTCGGGGCTGAGCGGGACGGGGTTGGGTGTGTTTCGTTGCTTGAGGGGGATGGCGAGATGACGAATCTGACGAGCCATGAACACCTCGATCGCCTGGGGTTCAGTCTTCGCGCTAAAGCCCGTGGTGAACAGGCGATAGCCCAGCCAGCCGAACGTCGCGGCACCGGCCAGTACTGAAAAAAGGATGACTATCAGGAGCTTGTTTCGCATCGTATCGCCTCGGACTGCACTATACAAAATTATTCCGAGTTATTGCCACCGGCAGGCCTAATGGCTAAGGATTGCCTGGTTCGAGCGGCTTGAGAAGCCGGAGCAGGAGCAAGACCGTTACGGGGACGTACATTAGCAGGCCCGTCATGCCGAGCAGCGATTCGCCGATCCAGAATGTTACGCCAAGGTTAAACGCCAGCACGCCATAATAGAGGCCGACGCCGAGGAGGAGCCTGGTGGTGACGGAGTGGTCGGCGGGGAAGGCTGGCTCCGGAAGCCGCCGGTCGAATCGGAAGTAGATGGAAAGGGAAATCAGCCCAACCACGGCCCAGCCGACATAGTTCGCGAGGGGCACGCCGAAGTGGGTGCCGGGATCCGGGTAGTAGTAGATCTTGCCCAGGAACCAGCGGTCGCCTCGCAAAGCGACCGGGTCGATGACCATGTCGATGAAGGCATAAAACAGCGCTGTGACGAGGAGGACTGGCCAACCGGTGCGGGTGGCGCGATCGAAGTAGAGCTGGGTGAGCCAGGAACGTGGGCGATCAGGGGCACGATGGGACGGGAGCAGAAAACAGAGCGTCACGCAGTAGGCTGCGTAGAGGAGGAAACTGAATGAGATCGAGTCCATGAAGGGAATGTTGGAGACGTAGAGCTCCTGCCTCACGGTTGAGCCATTGTAGTGGTACCAGCCGAAGGGAATCCCGTTGCGTGTGGAGGAAAATTCGCAGACGAAGGCGGTGGCCCAGCTAATCAGCCAGAATCGCCAGGTGCGCGGCCAGCCAATCAGTTTGATCGCGGCGAACAGAAAGGCAGCCAGGAAGGCAAAGACGTAGGGACGGAAGAGGATGGTTTTAAAGAACAGGGCCAGGAGGTCCATAAGTCCGGTGATCAGTGATGGGTGATGAGTGATGAGACGGAGGTGCCAGGGCACGATTGCTCCTGCGATAACGAGGGATCTTTTTGGCTTTCTTTAAACTGATCACCCATCACTCGTTACTCATCACATTTGGCTACACGTACTTATGATCTCGGAACCATTGGACTGCTTTTCCCAAGGCAATCTCCGGCGGCGTTTGCGGGATGCCGAGCTCGCGAATCGCCTTGCCGCAATCGTAGTGCATTTTGTACTTGGCCATCTTCACCCCTTCGAGCGGAATGCGGGGTGGCTGGCCTGTGAAGTTGGCGATCCATTGATTGAGGTAGGCCAGGGGGAGAATCGCGAGCCGCGGTAGTTTGACCGTGGGAGCCTTGACGCCGGTCAAGCGGCTTAAAATCTCGAACACTTCGCGTAGCATCAAGTTCTTGTTGCCCAGAATATAGCGTTCGCCGATCCGGCCCTTCTCCATGGCCAGCAGATGGCCGGCTGCCACGTCATCGACGTCCACGATGTTCATGTCGGTTTCGATATAGGCCGGCATCCGGCCCTTCATGAAATCCACGATGACCTGCCCGGTCGGGGTCGGCTTCACGTCGCCTGCTCCGACCGGGGCGCTGGGGTTCACGATGACGACCGGCAGCCCGGCCTTCGCGAGTTTCAAGACCTCTTGCTCCGCCAAGTACTTCGACCGTTTATAGTGGCCCGCCATTTGATCGAGCGAGACGGGCGTCTCTTCCGTGCCGAGTCCTCCACCGGGCGGGAGGCCGATCGCGCCGATGGTGCTGCAGTAGACGATCCGTGCTGTGCCGACCGAACGGGCCGCTTCCAGCAGATTTTTCGTGCCGGTCACGTTGACGTCGTAAAAGATCGAGGGATCTTTGGCCCAGAGCGCATAGTGCGCCGCCACATGGTAGAGCTGTTGGCAGCCGGTGAGGGCCTTGCGCAACGAGGCCTGGTCGCGCAGATCGCCTTCGATCCGTTCGACCGTCAGGCCCTGCAGATTTTGGAGGTCGGCGCCGCCGCGGGTCAGGACACGGACGTCGATGCCGCGGCCCACCAGCGCGCGTGTGACGGCGCCTCCGATAAAGCCGGTCGCCCCTGTGACGAGTGCTTTCATGATGAAGAAGTGATGCGTGATGGGTGATGCGTGATACGTTCGAGGTAAGGAGCCAGTTTCATCTTGCCTCATCACCCATCACTGATCACTCATCACGTTAGTTTTTCCGCGACGTGATGTAGCGCGCGATCTCGCTGAGCGGCTCAGCGGCTGGGCCGAACGGGGAAAGACGCGCGATGGCGCGGGCCACACAGTCGTCCGCCAGTTTCCTGGCGCCCTCGGCTCCGTAGAACGTCGGGGCGGTTTTCTTGCCCCGTTCCGCGTCGGTGTTGGGATTCTTGCCCAGTTCCTCGCGCGTTCCCGTCACGTTGAGGACGTCATCTGCGATCTGGAAGGCCAGTCCGACATCTTCGGCATAGCTCGTGAGGTCATCCAGCTGGCGGTCGGTTGCGCCGGCGGCAATGGCGCCCATCCGCACCGCGGCGCGGATCAACATGCCGGTTTTATGTTTATGGATGTTCTGGAGCGTCGCGAGATCGATGTCTTTGTTTTCCGCCTGGATATCGAAGACCTGTCCGCCCACCATCCCCACGTTGCCCGATCCATAGGCCAGTTCTTGAATCAGTCGCACTTGGCGAGCCGGGTCGCAGCCCTTCATGAGGTCCGGGCGGCTGCAGAGATCGAAGGCCATGGTCAGCAGGGCATCGCCTGCCAGGATCGCCATGGCGTCGCCATAGACCTTGTGGTTCGTCGGTTTCCCGCGGCGGAAGTCGTCATTGTCCATCGCCGGCAGGTCGTCGTGAATCAGGGAGTAGGTATGGATCAATTCCAGCGAACAGGCGGCAGGCATGAGGCCGGGAGCCGGCTGTCCCACCGCTTCCGCTGCGGCCATGGCCAGGATCGGGCGGACGCGTTTTCCTCCCGCCATGAGGCTGTATCTCATGCTCTCATGAAGCGTGGCGGGCGGCGTGGTGGCGCTGGGCATGACGGAATCGAGGAACCGATCCACGTCGTTTCGTTTCTGTTCAAGGTAGTCTTTGATGTTCATGAGCGTGAAGATGGAGGTTGTGGTGTCTGGTAATGAGAGTCGGCTGGGGAGAGTAACAAACAGGCTGGGGGCTGTCAAACAGCGGGGGATGGAGGCTGATGATCTTCTGTGCTCGCGCAACGCGCGGCCTCAGAAGGCCCTCGTTGGACGCGCGCGGTGGAAGATCAATCAGCCCCCATCCTTAAAGATAACGAGTAAGCTTGGAGGGAGCATGTATATCGCTCGACGCGGCAGTAAAGGGCAACCTTGGCCGCCCCTTGCCTCTCGCCGCTCGGCTTCGCTATACTCCGCGGCATGAGTATCAGGAAAGGTGGCGGAGACTGGGAGCCGATGCTGCTGGGGATTGAACCCCGGAACTGCAAGGTTTGCAAAGAAGGGCTCTACCGCAACAAGACATTTTTCTCCGGCGGCTGGTCTCGCTGTACTTTGTGTGACGAGTTCGTCCATTACAGCTGCCTGGCCAGCGGCAAAGTGACATTCCTCAAAGTCCGACCCCGCGTGTGCAAGACCTGTCGCGCCGCCCAAGAGGGCATTCCCTCTCCTTCGTCGAAGGAAGGGACTCCTGTGGCCGTCGGGTCGTGAATCCCAGCTCACAATCAAGCCCGGTAGAAGCCCGTCCGGGTTGGCATGCCTTTTTTTCCGAATCAGTCCGGCTCGTTCTGGCTCCGCTGATTCTCCTCTTTAGCGGGTTCTTCACGGCCAACTTCATTGCCAGCGGCGCCTACACCTGGCCGCGGACAAGCCGGACCTTGGCGCTGACGCTCACCGTGCTGATTCTTTCCCGTGAATTTGTCTACAAAGAACAACTGTCGCGCAACGAGTCGCCGGACCGCGCCCGGTCGGCGCTGCTCTATTCTTGCGTGCTCCCCTATGGGCTTGGCCTGCTGCTGATGTTGGTCCTTTGGGCTCTGTAGCGGGGCCATTGTTTCGGCGTGAGGAATCCGATGGCAGAGACAATTCGTGGTGGAGCCTTTCTCCAGCAATGTTGGTCGGTGCATCCGCTCTGTCTGACGGTCAAACGCGTCGAGCCGGAGCGCATTGTGGTGCTCACGTGCAGTTCTTGCCGCATGGTCCATCGGGTGACCACCGGCGCGATTACCAAGCAGGCGTCGGCAGCAGAGTCCGCCTCGCCTGAGGCTGGGTCTGCGGAGCAAGACGCGCTCGCGGCGCTCAAAACCTGCATGGGGACCCATATGTCGGCCCTGTCGGTCCGGGAGATGGACGTGTTTCAAGATGCCCTGTGGGTCCGTTGTGCGGAATGTCGGGCGCAGTACGACTTGACGGTCTCCCAGTTCGAGACGCAGCAGAAATAGCGCAGCATCCTTCGAGCCGTTCATCCAGCCTATTCATAGCCATGTCAGTACCGTTTACAGCAGAAGAAGCGGCCTTGCTGGCCGATCAGCAGTTCTTTCGCGCCAAGGCGAAGATCATGGACAAGGTGCGGCATGATCTCATGGCCACCCATGTGGCGCTGAAAGGGGAGGCCGCGTCTGTTTCTCTCGTGACCCCGCCGGATTTCAATCCCGCCAACTGCCATTTCGTGAGGGGGGAACATCTTGAGCTCTTCCCCTATCAGTATTTGGACTTCCCGAAACATTTTCATGACTCGAATGTCTTTGCCTTCCGGACGCTCTTTTGGTGGGGGCATCATGTCGTCTGTGCCCTGATGTTGGAGGGGGAGGGGATCAAGCAGCATAAGGCCAGGATCGTGGACCGGTTTCATCAGCTCGCAGGACAGGGGCTGGAACTGTCGCTGGCGCCGACTCTGTGGGAATGGAAGCGAGGCGAGGGCTATACCCTCCCGATCACCCATGACCGCAAGGCGCAGATTGCCGCGGTCCTGGCCGAACGGTCATTTCTAAAGATTGTCCGTTTCCTGCCGTTCACCGATCCAAGGATTCAAGCCGGTCAGGCGCCGGAGTTCAGCCGCGAGACCTTTCGCGCCGTTCTTCCCATCGTGACCCGCTAGGGACGTGAAACGTAAGCCGTCAAAGGTGAAAGGTGGGACGGTCGAGGGCTTTTTCTTCGAGCCCTTTCACGTTTCACGGATCAATGACGGCCCGGTTCGGCACGCTAATCGTGCTGGTATTTGTCTCTCGCTCGCAACTTGGGTAGACTGAATTGCTTCAATGGTGGGGCGGCCAATGGCAAAGAGGAGAATTTCATGAAACAGACAAGAGCACGGCGGGGGCTCGGTATCCTGTTCGCGGTAAGCCTGGTGGTGGGAGCTGGCTGCGCGGCGACCGGGCAGACGGTACCGTTGGATATTCAGCAGAAACAGGCGGCTGTTTCAGCTTTGGCGCCGGAACCGGTTCGTATTGTCATCGAGCCGTTTGATGATCGCCGGACCGAGAAAACACGGCTCGGGCTGCGGACTCATTTATGGGGTGGGGTGACCTACTTCGGTTTAGCGGGGGAACGGCCAGGGGAGGTCCTGGCCCAGGCCCTCGCAGAACGGTTGAAAGCGCGAGGCTGGAAGGACCGGGCCTGGACGGTGCGGGTGGCGTCCAGTGCCGGCACGACGGCTGCAAACGAGGCCGACATCGTCATTAGCGGACAGTTACTTGATTTTTCAGCTAATGCCAAAAGCCGAATTTTTTCGACGGTGGTGAATACGAGCAGCAAGTTTGTGATTGCGGCAAGGAACCTTGGCGATCGGAGTACGACAACCAGAAATATTGAAGGTTCACAGCGCGATACCATTTTCTGGTTTGACGATGCCGATGCGCAGCAACTATTGGCGGCAACTGTGAAAGACGGATTCGATCGATATCTGGCCGAGACGATGATCGAGGGGAAGGCCGTGAGATCGGCACATTGATTGATGGGCCGGGGACAAAGATGATCTACCGTGCGTGAACGTCGTTGGGAAACGACCATTCCCCTGACCTTCGGGCAGGTGCTTGCCGTGGGGGAGCGGCTGGCTGCGTTGGGCTTGCATCCGGCGGTGCCCGCGAAGGACGTCATCTGTTACGTCGAGGAATGGACGGTCGAGGCGCCGGAGGATTTCGACCAGCTGGATGCCTGGTCCACGGAAGACGAGACCCTGATCCACGTCCGAGAGGGGTGGCAAGGAGATTTTTTTCTCCTGGCCGGGGCCTACCACACGATCTGCCAGCGGTATCAGGACGTCGGCACCTATTGTTCGATCAGCCATCCCTGGCGTATTCGAGACCCGTTGCGGTTGCATGATCCCCGCAGCATGTTTTGGCTGGGGTTCCGTCATGCCCATTCGTTTATCCGCGTCCGGCTTCACACGAAAGAAGTGATCACCCCCGGCGAAACGCGCGGCGATGCCGAGCGGGCACAGTGGCTGGAGGAACGGCGCACGGCGTTTCTCGAGGCGATCTCATTGTTGGAGCTTCCCGTCGAGACATCGGTGGAGAAGCAGCAGCTGGTCTTGCATTCGTCCGATGCCTCCGTGCCATTTTTCTGCTCCTGGCCCGATGCGTTCGGGCCCTGTCAGTTCGAGTACAACACGGCAGACGCCTATGAGTTCCTGGTGCCGGCCAGTAAACTAGCCGCGACCGCTGCCGCAGAGCCCGCCAACGTCCGGGCCTATCTGACAGGTTTCTCGGAGGATGCGTTGGTTGATTTCCAATCGATTGACCCCCCTGCCCGTTGTGTTTATCGCTGTTCCGTCCATTGTCCGCTCGACGATCTTCCGGAGATCCGATCCGTGATCGAACCCGATGGCCGCCTCTATAGCACGCTCTGTGAGTTTCACACGCAGACATTGCTTCCTGGTGGAGCGGATGCGTCCGCCATTATTGGGATCGTCGGGAATGAAGCGGGGTTTCACCTTGAAGCCCGTCTGAACCGGGCTCCATTGAATGAGGATTTGATGGCCCCATGGTTGGAGCGGGTGATCGGGCATCCGATGGTGTATGCGCCGCTGCCTCCCTTCGTGTGAAATGCCGTGATGCGTGATTGGCGAGACGTGCGAGAAAGGCGAGATCCGAAGTGCGAGGTTCGACGTTCGGGGTTCGAAGTTCCGAAAATCTCGATCTTCTGATCTCGCCCCCCGTCTCGCTTGCCCCGCCTGTCTCGCGCGCTAAAGTCGGGCGGGTGAGAAAGGTGACCGTTTTGAGCCGTCCGCAGTTCCTCTCTTCATTTGACAATAGGAAGAAGATCTTGAAGGCTAGGATTCATGCTCTCGTCCTCCACACTCAAGAATGTCTTAGCTAAACCCTTCATGCCCCCGGTGCTCTTCTTTGCCGGGGTGGCCTATGACACGCTGACACTGACCCGCATCGATCGGCTGCAAGACAATCTCCTGCTCCTGATCGGTCTATTGTTGTTGGGCCTATTGATCGTGCTGATCGGGCGGTTGGGGATCGAGCCGGCACCGGATCGGGAGCAGTTAGCGCTGTTGCCATCTGTTGTGCGCTGGGTATTGCGCGCAAGGCCCTACTATCCGATGGCTGTGCAGTTTCTCCTGGGCGGTCTCTTCAGCGCCTATGCGATTTTCTATTCCCGTAGCGCATCCTTTACCGGCACGGCAATCTTTTTTGTGTTGTTGGTCGCGCTGCTGGTCGGGAACGAGTTTCTCCGTGACCGGCTGTCCAGCCTGCGCCTCCTTGTGAGTCTCTACGCATTGGTCTGTTTCGCATTTTTCACGTTTTTCCTCCCGGTCATGACCGGCCGTATGAATGCCGCGATCTTCCTGGCCGGAGCGGGTTTGAGCGCGGTGGTGACGTTGCGGGTGGTTCAGTTGATCTATCGCAACAATCCCGATCGTTCGAAGCGTGAGGCGGTCGGAATCGCGCTCCCTGCGTATGCGTTGATCGGGTTGCTGGTCGGATTTTACTTCCTCAATTGGATCCCTCCCGTGCCGCTGGCGATGAAATTCGGCGGGATCTATCATGAGGTGAAGAAGGTCGGCGATCACTTTGAACTTTCCTTCGAGCGGCAATGGTATCAAGTCTGGAAACGGTCGGATAGCACCTTCCCGGCCAATGGGCCGGTCTATTGCTTTACGGCGGTCTTTGCCCCGGTCGATTTGAATGTCACCATCTATCATCATTGGTATTTCCGTGCGAAGAACGACAAGTCGTTCACCCATTCCGACAGGATCCCCATCAGGATCAATGGCGGGCGGGAAGGAGGCTATCGGGCCTCTACGTTCAAGCAGCGGCTTGCCCCGGGTGATTGGCGGGTGGACGTGGAAACCGAAGACGGGCGTATCGTTGGGCGGGTTTCGGCCCTTGTGGAAGAGTCAGGGGCTGCTCCCCCATCGCTCAGGACCGTGACCTACTAGTGTAGTGATTCATGCTGTTCTTGTCTTATTCAGGGCGAGCCTGGCCCGGTTTACTTTTGTCAGGATTTCCTGTGCGGTTTTGGTCCACACAAAGGGTGTGGGATGGGCATTGCGCTGGGTGATGTACGTGTCAATCGCCGCGATCAGCTCCGGGACACTGCGAAAGACCCCGCGCCGAATCTGTTTCGCCGTCAGGTCGCCAAAGACGCGTTCCACCAAGTTAAGCCACGAACTGCTGGTGGGCGTGAAATGCATGTGGATGCGCGGGTGGCGCGTCAGCCACCGCTGGACCGTGGGGTGTTTGTGCGTGGCGTAGTTGTCGGCGATCAGATGCAGGGCCTTGCCCTGGGGGACCTGGCGATCAATTAAACGCAGGAACGTCAGCCATTCTTGATGCCGATGGCGCGGCAGGCAGGTGGAGATGATCGAGCCCTCCGCCACATGCAGGGCGGCAAAGAGCGTGGTGGTCCCATGACGCTTGTAATCGTGCGTCATCGTGCCGCAGCGCCCGGGCTTCAGGGGCAAGCCGGGCTGCGTGCGATCCAGGGCTTGGATCTGACTTTTTTCATCCACACAGAGGACGACGGCATGTTCGGGTGGGTGCAGATACAGACCCACCACATCCTCCAATTTGTCCTGGAAATGCGGATCCCGGCTGAGCTTAAAGGCCCGGACTCGGTGGGGCTGTAAGCCATGGGTGGTCCAGACCCGCTGCACGAACGTGGGATTCGTGCGCAGGTGCCGCGCCAAGGTACGGGTCGACCAGTGCGTGGCGGCGGGCGGGGTCGTTTGGGTCGTCGTGTTCAGAATGCGCGCGATGAGTGCCTGGCGCGCCTTGGGGGGACGGCCCCCACGGGGCGCATCCTGGGCGAGGCCGGAAAGACGTTGGCTGGCGAAGCGTTGCCGCCAGAGGCCCACGGTTTGCCGACTCGTGCCCAACGCGGCGGCAATGTGCTGGTTGTCGTGGCCCGCGTCCGCCAACAACGCAATCTTGGCGCGGAGGACGAGCCGCGCGGGGGTCCGCCGGCCCCGCGCCCATTGCGTCAGTTGCTGGCGTTCGGTCTCTGTCGCCTGAAGGGAAGGGGCGATGCGCATGGTCCGGTCCTCCTCGGGAGGAGAGCATACCCGTACCGTATAATAAATCAAGCTATTTATGAATCATTACACTAGTGACATTCTCATGTTCAGAGAAAGGGTGGACCGATGAGACAATTAGCTCCCTGTCCCCAGAGCCCTAACTGCGTCAGCACGACTGCCGAATCGGCGGATCAGGGGATCGCACCCCTTCGCTACCAGAAGACCAGGGCTGAAGCGAAAGAAGCGTTGAAAGCCCTCATCCGATCCCTTCCTCGCGCGAAGCTGGTCGAGGAGGACGAGACCTATCTCCATTATGAGTTCACCAGCCTGTTGCTGCGATTTGTGGACGATGTGGAGTTTGTGTTCGACGACGAGGCGAAGACGATCCATTTCCGGTCTGCGTCCCGGACCGGCTACCGTGATTTCGGCGTTAACCGTCAGCGGATGGAAGATATCCGGAAGCTGGTCGAGGAAAAGCTGTAGCCTCCGGCCGCCAGGGTGAGGCCTCCCGGCGACGAGGCGGAAGAGCTGGGGTCAGTGAGCGGGAGCGGCAGGTTTGGGGCCTCGCCTGGTCGTATGTTGAAACACGCAGGTGGGGCAGGTGTAATGCACGAACTGTCCGCTGGCGACCAGCCGCTTTCGCATGGCGACCTTGCACCAGGTGCAGAGGCGGTCGGGGAGGTCAGTTGGCGTGGGGACCGAGGTCTGATTTGACGGGGTGATAGTAGCCATGGGCGGCATTCTCTCCGACCCTTGCGAACCTTGTCAACCGAGCGAATGGTCCTTGCCGCCTCCGATGTGAAAAAAAGTTTCCAGACCCTCCCTGATGCGAAAAAAATCGTGGTATAGTCCATTATGCCAATTCGTCGGCACAGTGTTTTCATTCTCCTAACAGAAAGGGTTAACCTCTATGAGTAGCTCGGCTGGTTCCGAGTCCGCGATCTTACCACCTGAGTCCCCGGCAGCTGCCTCGATTGCCCCCCAAGAGATGGTGGGCGAGGGGAAAGCGTGGGGACTTTGCACGTCCGTTGATCTTCAAGATTGCAAGCCAGATCTTATCCGCAATGCCGACCATATTCGCCGCTATGTCGTAGAGCTTTGTGAGCTGATTGGCATGAAGCGTTTCGGCGAATGTCAGGTCGTCGATTTCGGTTCAGGTCGGGTTGCCGGCTATTCGATGGTGCAGCTGATCTCGACGTCGTTGATCAGCGGCCATTTTGCGAACGATACGAACAACGCCTACCTCGATATTTTCAGCTGCAAGGGCTATGACCCTGCGGTCGTCGAGGCCTTCTCCAAAGACTTTTTTGGCGCGCGTCGCAGTACCGCGACGGTCACGCTCCGCTACTAGCCAGAGGCCGGGGGCCGCGGCAACGCGGCCCCCGTATCGATCCGATCCTTTTATTGCTCCACACCGATGAAGCCCAACAACGTCAAAGAGTTCTTTCAGTTTCTGCCAGGCAAGCTCGACTCGGATGCCGCCGAAGATCTTGATGCGGTCTACCAATTTGATTTGAGCGGCGCGCAGGGCGGGCAATATATTCTCACGATCCGTGAAGGGGTCTGTCAGGTCGTAGAGGGGCTGCATGAGGATCCGCACGTGTCGCTCTCGATGACCGGCGAGGATTGCCTCAAGATTTTGAAGGGGCAGTTGAGTGGACCGGCCGTTGCCATGTCTGGCCGGCTCAAGATCAGCGGGGACATCGGCCTCGCAATGCAGCTGAAGGCGCTGTTCCCTACCCTCGGCTAACCCGTCAGCTTCTTTGCAGGATGCTGAAAAAGCCCGTCAGTCTGGAAACGATGAACGATGAGCGATGAACGATGAGCAAGGGAATGCTCGCACTTCAGCATTCTGCGTTCATCGTTCAGCATTCATAGTTCAGCTGTTGGCTCGCCTGCGGCCTAGTTGGATGGCTTTTTGAGCATCCTGCGGGAGCGTTCTTTTATTGTGCAGTTGTGCCGACTATCAATGTTCTGCCGGAATCCAATCCGCTTCTTGCGTGGCTTCGTCCTTATGGCGGGGGAATCGTTCTTCTAACATCACATAGATCGTCGGGACCAGAAAGAGCGTGAGGATCGTCGAGACGCTCAGTCCTCCGACGACCGTGCGCGCGAGGGGGGCGTTCGTTTCACCGCCGGTTCCCCAGCCGATGGCCATGGGGAGTAGCCCGACGACGGTGGCGAGGGAGGTCATGAGGATAGGCCGAAGTCTCGTTCGCGCCGCGGTGACCGCCGCATCGTGCAGCTCCCGCCCTTTCCGCCGCAGGACGTTCGTATAGTCCACCAGCAACACGCCGTTCGAGACCACGATGCCCAGCATCATGATGATGCCCATCATGGAGGTGGTGGAGAGGGTTGTATCGGTCAGGAAGAGGACCAGGATCACGCCGGGGAAGCCCATCGGGACCGCAAACATGATGACGAAGGGATCGATCAGCGATTTGAACTGGGCGGCCATCACCATATAAACGAGGATCAGCGCCAGGATCGTGGCAAATAGCAGTCCCTCAAACGTTTCTCTCTGCTGTTGGATCTGGCCGGCCAGCTTAATGCTGAAGCCGGTGGGGAGCTGGATCTTCGCAAAGCCTGCCTCCAGGTCTGCCGCGACGGCGCCGAGGTCCCGGTTCACAGGGTTGGCGGTCAGGTGGACCACCCGCTGAAAGTATTTGCGTTCGATCTTTACCGGGCCGGCATTGAGCTTGAGCGAGGCCACGTTTTTGAGGAGGACCGGCTCACCGGTCCTGGCGGTCAAGACGATGTTCTCGATGTCCGTGAGATCCTGGCGATGTTCTTCCGCGAGCCAGGCGCTGATGTAGTACTCGTTCCCGTTTTGCGGGTCGGTATAGATGATGGGGTCGGTTTGACCGTTGCCGTTGAGTGAGAAGAGCACCGCGTTGGCCACGTCCGTTTCGCTGATGCCCAGGAGGGCCGCCTTCTCGCGATCCACCACCACATTGACCTCGGGATAGTTCTCTTCTCGGCTGACCTCGATGTCGGCCAGGCCCGGGATATGGTGCATCATGGTTTCGACGTCCCGGATGACCCCCCGGGCTTTCTCGAAATCGTAGCCATAGATCTCTACGTCGACGGATTTCTGCGATCCGAAGCTGGTGACCCGTTTTACGAGCCCTCCCGGATCGAAAAACATCGCGACGCCAGGAAAGAGTTTGAGGATTTTAGGCCTGACGTCGTTCATGATTTGCACTTGGTTCCTGGTCCGTTTGTCCGGCGAAACCAGATAGACGGAGATAACCGATGTATGGGGGCCGGTGTTCGGGTTGAAGAGGGAGGAACGGCCCTGGGCCAACACGCCGGTGCTGGAGATCATGGTTTCCAGCTCTTCAGCCGGGATCTGAGCCCGCAGCACCCGTTCGACTTCCGCCACTTGTTGCTCGGTTTTCTCCACGCGCTGCCCGACCGGCCCTCGCAGGACGATGCGGAACTGGCTTTCATCCGACACGGGCAAAAACTCCGTGCCGATCTTGGGCACCAGCGCGAGCGAGGCGGCGAAGAGGAGCAGGACGCCGCCGATGAAGAGCGTGCGATGGGCCAGGACCCAGCGAAGCGAGTCCTCGTAGCCCTTGTCGAGGGACTCATACCGTTCGCGACTCCAATCCATCAGGCGCACGAACCAGCGCGGCATCGATTTGTGGGCTTCCTGCTCCGGCTTGAGGAATTTGTAACAGAGCGCCGGCGTCACGGTGCGGGAGACGAAGAAGGAGGTGAAGAGCGAGATCGCGATCGTGATGGTCAGGGGAATCAGGAGCAAGCGGGCGATTCCGGCGACGAAGAAAATCGGGAGGAACACGACGACCGTGGTGATGGTCGAGGCCAGAATCGGCATCGCCACCTCGCGCGCCGCTTCCAGGATCGCGTCCCAGCGGCGGGGCGTCGTGTTGAGGTGGCGCTGAATATTCTCCAGCTCCACGATGGAGTCGTCGACTAGCCGGCCGATGCCGAGGGCCAGGCCTCCCAGCGTGAAGACGTTCAGGGTTTGCCCGGAGAAATAGAGCACGATGAAGGTCACCATGATCGAGAGGGGAATGGACACGGAAATGATCAGGGTGCTCGTGAAGTTGCGGAGGAAGATCAGGATGACGAGCGCCGCGAGCAGCGATCCGTGCAGCGCTTGCTCGACGAGGTTGTTGATCGACTGGCGGATGTAGACCGATTGGTCGAAGGAAATGCCGAGCTTCACGCTGGAGGGGATGCCGATCATCTTCGGCAAGGCTTTGCGCAGCGCATCCACCACCGCCACGGTGTTGGCGATGGGCTGTTTGTTCACTCGTAGATAGACGGCTCTGGCCCCGTTCGTCCGGACGATGTTGGTCTGAATGTCCGATGAATCGGTGACGGTCCCGACGTCCCGCACCCGTACAGGGCTGCCCTGCTGGTTCACCTTCACGATCACATCCTGGATCGGGTCGACTG
>JAPLLI010000157.1 GCA_026387615.1 Nitrospirota bacterium | reverse complement strand
GATGAGCCCCCGATCTCCCGGGATCCAATGGAGTTGCACGCCAGCCAGCGCGCCGGCGGCCCCCTGCTCGTACCGCACGATATGGGCCCGGCTCTCGACGATGACTTCCTGTCCCGGTTGCGTGTGGAGGCGAATGGCGAGCTGATTGCCCATCGTGCCGGAGGGCACGAAGAGCGCGGCTTTTTTCCCGAACATCGAAGCCGCCATCTCTTGGAGGCGGTTCACCGTGGGATCTTCGCCATAGACATCGTCTCCCACGTCCGCGCTGGCCATGGCGTGGCGCATGGCGTCGGTGGGTTTCGTGACGGTATCGCTGCGGAGGTCGATCATGAAATGTTCGCGAGCATGGTGCAAGGTACTTCGTCCGGCGCATTCTAGCAAATATTTCTGCTGCGTTCTCTTATTCTCTAACGGGTGGCCTGGGTACTTCCAATTGCGCGAGCACGGGAAGTGCCCAGGCCACCTTCCTCCCTGCTTTACGTATGAAAAAACCGCATGCTATAGTCGCCTGCGCGATGTTTGGTAGAGCCGTAAGGGGTCTCGTTTCACGCTTCACGTTTCACGTTTTACGAGGGTGAACATGCCTGAAGTTCCAGCTAAGTTGTACATTGATAAGATATTGAAAGATTGCAGGAATACTGTAAGGAGTATCGCGTTAGTATCTGGCCCTGTCAAAGACAAAGCCTTGCGCGCGATGGCGGATCGATTGGCGGCTGACGAAGAACTGATTCTGGCGGCGAACGAGAAGGATGTGGACGCGGTCGGGAAGTCCTACGAAGCCGATGTCATGAAAGACCGGATGAAAGCCGCCGTGGCCCGTCTGCGTATGACCTCGGACGATATCAAGGAAATGGTTGAGCGTCTCCGCATGATCGCGGACCTGCCGGATCCGGTCGGGGCCGTGACGTCGCGATTTGAACGGCCGGATGGATTGCAGGTCAGCCGTGTCCGTGTCCCGATCGGAGTGATCGGCGTCGTGTCGGAGCTGAGCCCGCTCGTGACGGTGGAATCGATTGCCCTCTGTTTCAAGGCGGGGAACCTCTGTGTGTTTCGTGGCGCGCCCGAGTGGGGCCTGACGCAGCAGGTGATCGGGACCGGCCTGCGCGAAGCCGCGGAGGCGAATGGGGTGCCGGCCGGTTCATGGGTCATCATTGAACGGCCTGAAAAAGAGGTGGCGGTTGAGCTGATCCGGTCCGGCAAAAGCCTCGATGCCATTATTCCTCGGGGCGGGGTTGGCCTCAGGAAAGCCGTGGTTGAACAGGCGAAGATGCCAGTGCTCTGCAACGACGGGGGCCTCACGCATATGTATGTGGATGCCGACACGGATATGCCGATGGCGCAAAACGTGGCGATCAACTCCAAGGTTCAGAAGGCCATTGCCTCGAACTCGCTCGACACCCTGCTCGTGCAGCAGGTGATCGGGCGCCAGTTTCTGCCTCCGCTGGTCAATCGTATGCTCGAAGAGTTTAAGGTCGAAGTGCGGGCCTGCCCCAAAACCATGGCGCTGATGGGGCAAATGGCGATGACCGGCCATGCCTCGATCATTCCGGCGCTGGAGGAAGATTGGCGCACCCAATTTCAGGGGCCCGTGTTGGCCGTGAAAATGGTCGCGAACCTGGACGAAGCCTTGGCCCATATCGTGGCGCAGGGCCCCTGTCTCACCGCGGTCATCGCGACCACCAGCTATGAGTCGGCCATGCGGTTCACGCGCGAAGTGGATGCCAGCGCGGTGTTCGTCAATGCCTCGTCCCGGCTGAATGCCGGCGATAGCTACGGGTTTGGCGCCGATATCGGGCTGAGCGGCTCGCGGCTCCATGCCAAGGGTCCGATCGGCCTGGAGCAATTGACCTGCGAAAAGTATGTGTCGTTTGGTTCGGGGCAGCTCCGGTATCCGCATCCGGTGCCGGAGGCCTACTTTGACGCTATCATGCTGAAGAGGCCGTAGGCGCCTGCTGAACAGGCTCTCCAGCTTCGTTCTCGGCTCATCGAAATCCTCAACATACCCCCGAGAGGACAACGCTGAGCGATGAACCCTGAGTGCTGAACGTGAAAATCAGGACTTCGTCAGTCCGTCGCTCATCGTTCCGCGTTCATCGTGAACTTTGCGGCCTCGCTGGAAAACCTGTTGAGCAGGCGGGCCGAGTCGGCATTCATGACTAACGACTCACGGTTACCATCACTCCATTCGCACCTGGCTTGGTGGGGCCTTCGGCAGTTCACGTCGGACGAAGCCTACTTTCAGTGGCAGAGGGAAGCCCTCTCGCCGGCTGAGATCGCAACGTTACATCGGCAGGTAGAACAGAAGCGTCGCGGATCCTCCGCCGACGAGGTGGCGTTCTACGATGCCACAGCCCAGCCCCACATCCTGCCGGTCCTCTATAGTCAACGGTACGACTATTATCTGGCCATCGGCTCTCGCGTGGCTGATCGCATCGGAGAGGCCTGCGCCATTCTCGATGTGGGCTGTGGCGTCGGCATCCTGACGACCTTCTATGCGAAGCAATATCCGGACAAGGCCTTCGTGGGGATCGATCGGTCTCCCGTTTCGATCGCGCGCGCACAGGAACAGGCGGCGGCATTGGGCCTGGCCAATGTGCGGTTTGACTGTCTCGACCTCGATCAGATGGCTCCCGCACGCTCCTATGGTCTGATCCTCGCGACCCATGCCCTGGTGCAAGCGGAACAGGACCCAGGCCTTCCCAGTATCAGCTGGAGCACCTTCGAGCGTGCCAGCGCGGGCCAACAACAGGCGGACGACCCTTCTATCTGTTGGGAAGAGGGGAGTCGAGCCAGTTTCACTGGGATGAAGCACCGGAGCCGGACGAAGGCCCTCCCTTCGATCGAACCAAGCTGAATGGTGGCTCAACCGATCCGGATGCGCCGCTCTATGAGAACCATTGGCCTTCTGCACAGAGCGTCTGGCAATCGTTGCAGCGGAAGCAGGTTCTCAACGAGACCACAAGACAGGAGCCGGATGGCCGCCAGTTGCATGTTGAGCTCGGTCAGGCAGAGGAGGGGATCTATCTCTATTGCGCCAATACCTTGGACCAGCGCCAGCTGGTGCTGGTGACGCCAGCCAGCAGGGCCATGCTGGAAGCCTACTATCAGGACATTGCTTCCGGTGGGAAACGATGAACCGTGAGCGATGAATGATGAATAACGAGGCCACTCTTTCTTCAGCGTTCATCGTTCAGCGTTCATCGTTCATCGTTCTGAGTGTGCCTGGTGACGGATCGTTCGCTCTGTCGCAGTAGTTGCTCAATGCTCCGGTAGATCGTTTCTCGGAATCCCGCCCGGTTTACTTTTTCCTGATATAGGTGCAAACTCCTACGCGTTAGTGTTCATCTTCAACTGGGATCCCGCGCTATGGAGACCAGTCCTCTGTCACCCCCTCTCCCTTCCTTGCTCATTGTGGACGATGAGCCGGACATCTGTATGGCCCTGGGCGATTTGCTGGAACATGACGGGTATAGGGTTCGCGCGGTGCAGACCGGACGGGATGCGTTGCGCGAAGTCGAAGGGGGGCAGGTGGGGGTTGTGATTCTGGACCTTGGACTGCCGGATTTGAACGGGCTGGACGTCCTTCGACGCATCAAGCAAGTAGACCCGCTCCTCCCGGTCATCGTGCTCACCGCATCCTCACAAGAAAGTGATACGGTCGAGGCCCTCCACTGCGGTGCCTTTACCTATCTGACCAAACCCTACAACTCCTATGAGCTCCGGTTCGCGCTCCGTCAAATCGCTGATGAGCATCGGTTGTCGTCCAAGGCGGCAAGGGCCGAGGAGGACCTGAGCGCCAGTGAGGAACGGTTTCGAGCCGTGGTTGGCGCCACTCCCGATGCGGTGATATTGGCCGACCAGAATGGAGCCATTCTTCTCTGGAACCAGGCGGCCGCGCGACTGTTCGGCTACAGCGAGGGGGAGGTGCTGGGTCAGGCCCTCACGTGGTTGATGCCAGAGCGTTATCGGGCGGCGCATCAGACAGGCATGACGAGGCTGGGGACGACGGGCGAGGCCCGTGTCATGGGGAGGACGGTCGAACTCCATGGCGTGAGAAAAGACGGGACGGAGTTTCCGTTGGAACTGTCCCTGGGCAGCGGAAAGAGCGGAGGCAGGATCTTTTTCAGCGGCATCATTCGAGACATCACGGCTCGCAAGCAAGCCGAGGACGCGATGCGACAGGCGGAGGCGCGCTACCGGAGCGTCGTCGAGAATGCCGTGGAGGGGATATTTCAAACGACACCGGACGGGCGGTTTCTGATGGCTAATCCCAGCCTGGCGCAGATGCTGCGCTACGATTCCCCTGAATCGCTGGTCTCGACGGTCACGAATATCGGCCGCCAGCTCTATGCCGACCCGAAGAAACGGGAGGAGATCGTGGCCTGGCTGAGCCAGTCAGGAGCCATCAGGGCCTGTGAAACAGAGTTGCTGTGCCGGGATGGGAGCGTGATTGCTGTGTCGGTGAACGCGCGGGAGGTGCGCGACCCTCAGGGGACCCTGCTCCATTATGAAGGGACGATCGAGGATATCAGTGAGCGGAAGCGATTGGCCGCAGAGCTCCTCGAAGAAATTAAAGTGGCGGAGGTGACCCGCGCGCTCGGAGATATCGGCCACGACGTCAAAAATATGTTGATGCCGGTGCTGAGCGGTGTGGACTTTCTGAAGGAGGAAGTCCACGAGATCCTCGGTCATCTGGTGGCGAAGGGGGAAGGCGGGCTGGCCGAGGCGCATCGGAAGGTGAGCGGTGAGCTGATCGACATGATCGTCAATAATGCGCGCCGCATCCAGGACCGTGTGAGGGAACTGGCCGATGCAGTGAAGGGTGTGACGACGGCGCCGGAATTTAAGCCCTGCCGTGTTGCGACCTGTGTGGCCGACGTGATCACGTCGCTCCAGCGGTACGCGGCGGAGAAGGGTGTCGCGCTGCATGCCGAAGGCCTTGAATGGCTGCCGGTTATCCAGGCGGATGAGCGCCGTCTGTTCAATGCCTTCTACAATGTGATCGATAATGCCATTCCGGAAGTCCCTCCCGGCGGATCCGTGACGGTGCGGGGACAGGTCGAGGCGGGAGCGGACCGTCTCCTGATTTCCATTGCAGATACGGGGCGAGGGATGCCTCCAGAGGTGCGGGATGCGTTGTTTGTCAAACACGTGGTCAGCCGGAAATCCGGTGGCACGGGGCTCGGCACGAAAATCGTGAAGGATGTCGTGAGCGCGCACAAGGGATCGATTGCCGTCGAGAGCGAAGTCGGCGTCGGGACCACGATCCACATTCGGCTCCCCCTTACCAGCGGACGATGACCAGCATCCTGTTAGGCGCGCGGGGCGTCTGTGCGGGCGCTATGCTTGATGGCCAGCACGAGCAAGGTCTTGTCGCGAATCGCGTAGATAATCCGATAGTCGCCTTCGCGGACCCGATAGAGATGGTCTTCGCCTTCGAGGGGTTTGACGCCGGGGGGGCGGGGCTGATTCTTGATGGCCGTGAGCCACTTGGCCAGGGCCTTCTGTAGCGGTTTGTCGAAGGCCCGAAGTTGTTGTTCGGCCGGAGGGGCCAGAAGAATTGTGGAGAGCATCGGGTCTCAGAGCCCCAATTCTTTCAGGATGGCATCGAGCGCCGGGGCGCCCTTCTTGTTGGCCTGAGCCAACGCGGCGCGGGCCTCGACGAGGTCGATGCGATCTTCCAGGTCTTCCAGGAGCCGCAGATCTTCAATGGGCACCACCGCCGCGACCGCCCGGCCCCGCCGTCGCAAGAGCACCCGCTCTTTGCCGAACGCGGCGCGATTGATGGCGTCGGCATACCCGTCCCGTTCCTTTTTGCCCTCTGGACTCCCCATCGCACACCTCCACACATACGTCCGGTGAGACGAACCGATCGATCCGTCGATTGCTGCAAGCTGTACAGGGGGGAGCAGTCGAAGTCAATCGCCGTGGACAGGCGCGAGCCTATTTCATTTTGTTCTCAATTGGGGTATGAAGTGGGTGCGGCGATTGCGTCGTGACACCAACGCAGTACTCACCCATTTATCGGAGGAGAGAGAACATGGCGAAGGGATTGACTCAGAAGAAAGCGACCAAGAAAAAACCAGCCAAGACGGTGAAAGAAAAGCGCGCCGAGAAGGTTGCCAAGAGAAAGTAGTCCTGCCCTGTGCGCTTCGGTCGTTCCGACTCGAAGCCAGATTTCTGGCGTCCATCAACGTGCGTAAGCCGCAGGTCGCGCACGTTGATGGCTCCGCTCTTCATTCCCGACTCCGTTCCCTTCCAGTCCGAATAGCCAGACAAGCCGCCCGGGCCATCGTGTCTCCCTTGTTGTGGGCCTGCCGGTTCATGGGCCGGAGGCAGGGTTTTCCCTGTCTCCTGCGCGAGGAACTACTTGACTGGATCGGTCAGCCGCGTGAGAATGCCGCGCATTCGGCTATGGCGCGGCTCGCCGCTAGGATTTTCCGCCGCATGCCGCGCGAACGTGTTACGGTGCGCCAGCCTGTCTTTCTGGTAGAGGTTTGAATCCGATGTCCATGCCCTGGATCGCGAAAATTCTGCTGGTTGCCTGCCTTGGCTGGATGGCGCTGCCATTCGAGCTGGCGGCGCAACCGGCATCGTCGATCGACGAGACCGAGAAAGAGCTGCAGGACGTGCAGCGCGATATTGCCGTGCTCAAGCAAGCCGCCAAGCTGCGGCTTGAGGCCCAAGAGGAGCGGCGGCAAAAAGACCTGCGTGAGTTACAGTCGAAAATTGACCAGCAGGATAGCCGGCTTGCGGCACAGCTCGCGGCGCAGAAAGAGCGGCTGCAAAAAGACCTGCAGGAGCTGCAATCCAAAGTGGAGCAGCAGAACAATCGGCTGGCTGAGGTGCATGTCGAAACGGGCCGCCTGGGCATGTTCCTCGCCGCGTTCGCGGCCCTCATCACCCTGTTGGTCGCGGCGGTGGGGTTGGTGTCCTGGTACAACGCAGGGAACAGGGCGCGAGACGCGATTCAGGAATGGATCGCCGGCCGCGAGTCCGATCGGAAGGAACTCGGACGGGAGACGCTGAGCGATCTGAGGGTCGATGTCGTGCGAGTCAGTCAGGCCTTGCTGGCTGCGGCAGCAGGCATGGCGGCCTGGTATAGCGCCGGGATCAAGGCGCAAATGGCTCCGCAGGGGCGAATGGCGGAGCCCACATCCGAACCGGACGAGGATGAGCGTGAGGCGGCCAGCAAGGCGCAGGCGGATGAGGTGAACGCCCGTCAGGCCATTCAGGCGGAGCAGGCAGAGATTGCCGCCAAGGCAGAGCAGGTGATCCGGCAACTCTCTGAACGATTGGCTGCCGCGGCTCCGACGTTGCCGACCGCAGAAGAGATCGAGGCGCTGAAGGCGCAAGAACGTCACCTCAAGCAGAAACCTGAAAACCAATACACGTTTAACGATTGGGAATCCCGCGCCTATGCCTCATACAGCGCGAAGGAATTTGATCTGGCGTCGAATTTCTTTCTTCAGGCGGCCAAAGCCGCTGCGACATCGGGCGAGGCGGCGCGTTCGCATCTTGCGCAGGGGGTGATGCTCGCCGAGCTCAATCGCAACGAGGAGGCGCTGGCCGCCTACGAGCAAGTCGTGGCCCGTGTTGGCGAGGATACAGAGCCGTCGTTGCGCGAGCAGCTGGCCAAAACGCTGCTCAACAAGGGCATGGCGCTGGGCCGCTTGACCAGGAACGAGGCGGCGCTGGCGGCTTACGAGCAAGTCGTGGCCCGTTTTGGCGAGGCGACGGAACCGATGTTGCGCGAGCAGGTCGCGAGGGCGTTGCTCAACAAGGGCGCCACGTTGGGCCGCCTGACCAGGGGCGAGGAGGCGCTGGCCGCGTATGAGCAAGTCGTCGTCCGTTTTGGCGAGGCGACGGAGCCGATGTTGCGCGAGCAGGTGGCGAAGGCGTTTTTCAATAAGGGCGTGGCGCTGGGTCGGCTGACCAGGAGCCAGGAGGCGCTGGCCGCCTACGAGCAGGTCGTGGCCCGTTTTGGGGAAGCGACGGAGCCGGTGTTGCGCGAGCAGGTGGTGAAGGCGCTGCTCAATAAGGGGGTTGCCTTGGGCCGGCTCAACCGGAATGAGGAGGCCATTGCCGCCTACGAGCAGGTCGTGGCCCGCTTTGGCGGGGCGACGGAAGCGCTGTTACGCGAAGGGGTGGCGAAGGCGCTGGTGAATAAAGGGGTTACCTTGGGCCGGCTCGACCGGAACGAGGAGGCCATTGCCGTATATGAAGACGTCGTAGCCCGTTTTGGCAAGGCGACGGAGCTGCCGTTTCGCGAAGGGGTGGCGAAGGCGTCGGTCAACAAGGCGGTCGCTCTGGGCCGGCTCGACCGGAATGAGGAAGCCCTCGTCGCCTATGAGGAAGTCGTGGCCCGCTTTGGTGGCGCGACAGAGCCAGCGTTGCGTGAGCAGGTAGTGAGAACGTTCAATAATATGGGGCTGTACCTGTTTCGCCAGGCGAAACTGTCCTGGGAGGACAGCGAGACACGGGGGAAATTTCTTGAGAAGGCGCGCGCGAATTTCGATGCCTCGCTCGAGCGGGATCCGCAGAATGCATCGACGCTCGGCAATGTGGGCTATCTGCTGTTCTTGAGCGGGCAACCGGACCTGGCGATGGAATCGCTGCAATATGCCTTGACGTTGGGCGGCGAAGAGCTCTATCACGATATGGTGAAGGACGCGGAAACGGACGCCGTGCCGGAGGATGAGGAGTTCAAAGTACTGTTAGATCGGGTGTGGCTCGAAACCTAGCAGGATGCCTGTCAGGCTGCTGAAAAAGACCCCCTGCGGGGAAACGCTAAACGGTGAGCGATGAACGATGAACAGGGAGCGATGATCATCTCAGCGTTCTGCATTCATCGTTCATCGTTTAGTTGTTCGCTTACGCAGCCTGCTAGTCCCGTTACCCTCCCGCCAACACAGGACGAAAACCGGCTTTGGTTAGGATGCGGGAGACCGTATCGCGCTGGTCGCCTTGAATTTCGATGCGCCCCTCCTTCACCGTCCCTCCGGCCCCGCAGGCCTGTTGCATCTCCTTCGCCAGCCGTTCTTTTTCTGACAGACTGATGCCGAGAAATCCCGTGACGACCGTGACGGTCTTGCCGCCGCGGTGGGCGGTCTGACGGAGAATGTCCACTCGGCCACGGCTCTTTTTGGGTGCAGAGATGGCCTTCTCAGTTGTGTCTGTATCGGGCTGCGGGGTTGGCGCAGTTGATACGCCTGCTGGCTTCAGCGCCGCGAAGGGGCTGGTCCAGGGGCTGGACTCACCGCTGGTGGGAACGCGTGTCTTATTTTTCATCGTGTCACCATCGGCCGGAGATCCGTTTCCCCGGTTGCGTCAATGTTTGAATGGGGCCGACGCGCCTTTGATGACCGTGAGCGCCAGCTGCAGGTTGTCCGTGCCATTCGCGATCCACATCTGCCCTTCTTGAATCGTGCATTCCAGCCGCATGCCGGATTGTGCGAGCTGGGCTAAGGCGCGGCTCCCGTCCAGCGACAGATTGACCACGGTCAGATTATTCAGGCGGGCCAGGGTGGTTTGGTTCTTCTCCCACCATTGGTCTGCGCCGCGGCCTCCATAGGTATAGAGGTAGACCTGTTTCGCTTTGCCGCAGGCCTGGCGGATGCTTTTCTCCTCGCGCTGGCCCACCTCGATCCAGAGGTCGATGGCGCCGGTCAAATCCTTCTGCCAGAGATCCGGTTCGTCTTCCGTGCTGAGTCCTCGGCCAAAGGCCAAGGCTTCGTGGGCGTGCAGCACAAAGGCCAGCAATCGCATCATCATGCGTTCGTCGGTTTCAGAGGGATGGCGCGCCAGGGTCAGGGTATGGTCCTGATAGTATTGGCGGTCCATGTCGGAGATCTGCAGGGTCGCTTTAAAAATGGTCGCGTTCGAGGCCATAGAGTCGTGCTTCCTGTGATGCTGAATGGTGGAGCTGCTGCGCCGGTCGCCGCCGCTCACAGGTCTTTATAGGCGATGTACCAGCCCTCGACCCGCTCGCGGGCCCAGGGGGTTTTGCGGAGAAACGTGAGGCTGGATTTCACGCTGGGGTCGTGGAGGAAGCAGCGGATCGGGACTCGTTTCCCCATCTCTTCCCATCCATGCTTTGCGACCAGTTCCTTGATGATGGTCTCCAGCGTGATCCCGTGTAAGGGGTCGCGGGGATGGGCGATGGGAGGTGGTTGCGTCATCTGCTTCAGAGGGCTCTGTCGTGGGTGTTGTTCATCGAGCTGCGTGACATGTGATGAGGAATTGTATCGCAAGTCGTGAAAGAATTTCTGCTTATTGCTGCTCCGGTGGCACAGGGATGTTTTCTGTCGTCAGACCCGTGGTGACTCCGGGCACTCGCTGCCCTCGTTTGTTCCGTTCTTGCCGGCGCCGGTCCAGACACCAGGCGAGGAGGGGAAACAGCGCGAAGGAGCCGGGGGCCAGCAGGACGAGGAGATAGGGACTGAGTGAGGCCAGACTGCGGAGATGGCCCTGAAGCAGCGTCCGCTCAATAGGCGTCCAACGCTGGCCATTGCGTTGCTTCATCAGCAACGGCAGCAAGCCATGGATGCTGGACATCTCAGCCCTGATCCGGTCCCGCTCCCGCCCGAGTGGCGCATGGAAACATGTGGGGAGGGTCACGGATATCCTTTCGCTATGATGGGGTGCTCTGTCTCTCCGCGATGAGGGCCCGGCCGATTATACTCGATTCCTGTGGCGTCGTCAGGATGTGGGACAACCTCTTGATGGCTGGTCCCTCTAACATCGGGATCGGACGGCAGGCTCATGATCGTTTCTGAAGGGGCGCGGCCCTGACCCGCTTGATGAGGCGGATGCCGCGGGCGTTGGCGTCGTGAAGCATGGCCCGCCTGACTTCAGCGGGAAGGGCTTCCGGCGTATGGACACCCGATAAGGTGCGCGGGAAATGTTTTACGAAAAGCGCCGCCATTTCCGCCGTGGCCCAGGCGATCGGTGAGCAGAGGAGCCCGCGCCGCCGGAGCGCATAGAGGCTCGGCACCGCGACGTCCCACCGGACAATCGTGGGCCGGCCCTGTATCGTGCCGGTCACAACCACGGCGGCGGCAAATCGCGCATTGCGCAGAATGCCCCGGTGGAGTAATTGCTGCACGGTGCCTGGCGTCGGGGTTCTGGGGAACTGCGACGGCAGCAGGCCGCGAGATCTTTTCAGCCGCCCTTGCCGATACCAGCGCCGCAGTTGTTCCATATCCGCCCCGCCGATCTTGGCATCCATCGTCCGCATGGGGATCACGTGCGGCACCGTGACCACTTCATCCTGCGCCGCCAGCATTACGGGCACCGGCCCAATCGGCGCCGGGAATCGGAACAGCTCACGGCCGCTGAATCGACGTCCCAGCCGGAAACGGCCCTGGCGATAGAGGCGCGGCTGCGAGACCGCTTCATCGAAGGCGACTTCTGCCGACCATTGAGAAACAGGACGGTCGCTTTCCGTCGCTTCATACAGCCGGACGTGAACCGTCTCGACTGCATCGAGGAGGTCTGCGCTCTCGGCGATGAGGAGGTTCGTCAGGCCCGGCGCAATTCCAGCCGTGATTACCGCGGTGCGCCGCATGACATGGAAATTTTTCTGGAAGCGGAGCTGTTCCGCCTGGAACGGATTTTCGGCCAGATGGGCGGCCAGGTCGAGATAGTGGGCACGCAGACGGAGCGTGGCGCGCAGGACGACCCTATTGAGGACCGCGGGGCAGGCGTTGATCAACAGCTGTGTTCCGCTTGCCGCGGTGAGGATGCTCTGTATATTCCGGGCATTCACTTTCTGGACAGGAATCGTCGAGGCCTTGCCCAGAAAACGCGTGGCCCGTTCCGGATCGCGATCGCCGCAAGAAATGCGATGCCCCTGCTGCGTTAGTAACTGCATCAGCAGCGAACCGGTTGCGCCTACTCCGAGAACGAAGATCCTCATCGGGATGCGCCGGTCATTTTTTCTTGTACACGTTCAGCCCGATTTTTTCTTCGCGGTCTTTAATCGTCACATTCCCTTCGGTCGAGGCAATGATGATGGTCTTCCCGGAAGCGGAGGGTCCGAATTCTTTGGATAGATCCACTTTGATCGTCAACATCGTTCCCTCGACGGTCATTTCCACGTTCTTCATGATGGGGCCTTTCTGTGATGGACGAAGCGCGAGCCGGCTCTGTTCGAATGATGATGCCACCTGTACCGCGAGCAGGGGAGGAAGTCAATCAGCGGCTGGGTGGGGTGGCGTGATGGGGTGGACTGGCTAGGGGTTGCGCTTGAAGCGGTCCGCGAGATGGGCGAAGGGCTGGAAGGTCGACGGTCGATCCTGCTCCCGGCCCGGTGACGCATCACCGGAGGCATCAGCGACCAGATATCGCTGGTGTTCATGGTCGTGGCAATAGAGACAGAGCAATTCCCAGTTGCTTCCATTCGGGGGGTTGTTGTCGTGGTTGTGGTCCTTGTGATGGACTGTGAGCTGGCCCAGTTTCTTGCCGTCGAATTCGCGACCGCAATGCGCACAGATCCAGGGAAAGAGCTTGAGGGCTTGCTCCCGATAGGTATGCTGGGGCTGACCGTGGGGAGGTGTCATGCGAGCCTCGTAGAGGAGGGGGACTTGGTACGGAAGCAGTCTACCACAGGTCTTGGCCGGCTCCATCAGCATCCGCTGTTATTCAATCAGGCGATCCAGCCAGGCCACGAAGCCAGCGGTGAACGCAGAACGATGAGCGATAAACATATGAAGGCAGAGTGTTTCTGCTCAGCACGCAGCGTTCATCGCTCACCGCTTTCTGGATTGGCGGCTATCCCTCCGCCCCTGTTAGACGTTGAAGCGGAAGTGCATGACGTCGCCGTCCTGAACCACGTACTCCTTGCCTTCCAGGCGCATCTTCCCTTTTTCCTTCGCGCCCGCTTCGCCTTTGCAGGCGATGAAGTCGTCGTAGCTGATCACTTCCGCGCGAATGAAGCCCTTCTCGAAATCGCCATGAATGACGCCGGCGGCCTGCGGGGCGGTATCGCCGATATGAATGGTCCAGGCACGAACTTCTTTCACGCCCGCGGTAAAGTAGGTTTGCAGGCCCAACACCTGGTAGGCCGTGCGAATCAGGCGGTTGAGCCCCGGCTCGGCCATGCCGGCATCGGTCAGGAACTCCAATTTCTCTTCGTCCGACAACCCCGAGATTTCCGACTCCAGCGCGGCGCAAATCGCCACGACCGGCGCCCCCTCGCGCGCGGCGAATTCTTCCAAGCGGGTCAAGAGGGGATTATTGGCGAAGCCTTTTTCCGCCACGTTGGCCACATACATGACGGGCTTAATGGTCAGCAGGCAGAGCGGTTTCAGTAAGGCGAGCTGCGCCGCATCCAATTGCATCGTGCGGGCCGGCTTGCCCTGGTTTAAACAGGCCGCCACCTGATCCAGTAACTCACCAAACTTTGTGGCGTCTTTACTATTGCCGGAGCGCGCGAGTTTTGAGTTTCGTTCCTGGGCCTTTTCCACCGTGGTCAGGTCCGCGAGGGCCAGTTCCGTGATGATGGTGGCAATGTCGGAAATCGGATCGACCTTGCCCGCCACGTGAATGACGTTGTCGTCCTCGAAACAGCGCACCACGTTCACGATCCCGTCGGTTTCGCGGATGTTGGCGAGGAATTGGTTGCCCAAACCTTCGCCCTTCGAGGCCCCGGCGACCAGTCCGGCGATGTCCACGAACTCGGTGGTGGCATATTGCATTTTCTGCGGCTTGACGATGTCGGCCAGCGCCTGCATGCGCGGGTCCGGCACTTCGACGATGCCGATGTTCGGCTCGATGGTGCAGAAGGGATAGTTTTCCGCCGCAATGCCGGACTTCGTCAGGGCATTGAAGAGGGTGGACTTGCCCACGTTGGGCAGCCCGACGATTCCACATTTCACGCTCATGATAGTTCCTTCACGTTAATGACGATGCCGTTTGAATCTTGCCGGCGCCACGTGCCTTCGAGGTGGCGAGGGCAGGACCAGGAAGCCGTGCATTCTACTGTGTCAGGGCCGGTCCGGTCCACCCCTTCTGAAGAGAGGAGGGAGATCATTGAGAGGGGATAGGCTGATCAGTCACAGAATATTCGACCGGGCCCTGTCGGAAATTTGACGCGAGCAGGTCTTCTTTGACAGATTTTCTTGACGGGGAGGCGCTGGTGTTTGAAGATAGCCCTGTGCCGGCTCCCGAGTGAGCGCCTGAATCGAGGCTCGTTTCGTGTGACCGGTGCCCGTTTCCCGGGAGCCGGTCGTCCTGTGCTTGCCCCATAACTGTACGCATGATCCATTTGAAAGAGGTGCCCTTCATGTTGGAGTCCGATCCCACTACGCGCTATATGCCGATCCTCAGAGTGGGCCTGTCCTTGCAGCTTACGATCGAGTCAGGGCAGGGCACGGTGCAGAGCAGCGCGACTCTGTTGGGCTGGAAAGACGGGTCCTGGCTGATTTGCGAATGGCCCTTTCAGTTTGGGCAAGCCATCGCCTGCGAACCAGGGACTCGTTGTCTCGTGCGGTACATCATGGCGGGCAAGCTGATCGGCTATAAAAGCGAAGTCCGGTTCACCCAGACCTCTCCCATTCCGATTCTGTACCTGGCGTTTCCCCAGGCGGTCGAGGAGGTCCATCTCCGCAAGCATGTGCGTGTGCCGGGGAACGAACAGTTGCTCGTGATGCAGGTGGATCAGGTGGGAGGCCTGGATTCAAAAGGTGATTCAGCGATGGTCGGCCTTCTGCAGGACCTCAGCGTGGCCGGCTGCCGGGGGGAATTTTTGCAGCCCTGCCCCAGGGTGCCGCAGGGTTCGACCGTCCATCTGGAATTCGAGTTGGTCGGCATCGGCTATGTGAGTCATCTCACCGGCGTGATCAAGACTGTGGCGGAACAGGAGACGGTGGAAGCCGTCGGCATCGAGTTCCGATTCGACGGGAAGGAATGCATCGAGTATCGCGGCTGGGGCGGCAGCGTCCAGAAAGCCATTCAGCAGGCCGTGCTGCAAAAGCAGCATGTAGTCGGAGGAGCGCCGGCCTCTGTGCCCAAACGGTCCTAGCAGAACAGGATGCTGAAACAGGCGCCATCCGTGGAAACGCTAAACGGTGAGCGATGAACAATGAACGAGGAAACTCACTCTCATTTCAGCGTTCATCGTTCAGAGTTCATAGTTGGGTGTTCGTGGCACCTTGCTGGACGAACTGTTTGAGCATCCTGTTGGTAGGCGTCCGTTACCCTCGACAGCTAGATCATTGAATGTCCCTCATATCTCCTGTCTCGTTTCACGAAATGCCCATTCCCCTCTGTTTTCCTCTCCGGTTCATCGTCGGTCCTGGAATCATCTTGCCTGTCTGTCGGCAATCGTTGCCTAGCGAAGTAGCGCTCCTGCCGATTATTCCGTGAAAAGCCACGCTATTGCCCCTGTCACGGGATTTTTCCTGTGGCACGCGAATTGAATTCACCCAGTCATGTGTTTGGACCCTCAGTTCCTGGTTGTGACGGATTACGGTCATGCCCGGCGCTTAAGTTTCGGTCCAGGCTTGGCGATAGAGTAATCATTCACTGTATGAATGGTGGCCCTTGGCGAAAACGGCATATAGATTTTACAGACCGACTCCTGCAAGGCGCGAACTGCTGGCTTTGTGGTCCTTGGCTGAAATGAAACAGATCAGCCAGCACGAACTGGGCAGGCAGATCGGGGTGAGTAGCGCGATGGCGCATAACTACGTTCAGGCCTTGGTGGATCAGGGCTATGTCAGGACGAGCGGCGAGACGAACCGGACCATGCGCTACCTCGTGACGGCCACAGGCCGCACGAGATTGGCGTTGCTGATGCGTGAATATGCGAGCGAAATCGCGCGCATGTACTCGGTCGCCAAGACCGAAGTGGAAAAGCGGCTGCATCAATTGTGGGAAGAGGGGATCCAGGCGGTGGTGGTCTTTGGGGCAGCGGAGACGGGCGAGTTGATTTTTAGCGCCATGAAAGCCACCCCCATGCGCATCGTCGGCTGGGTCGATAACGATATTGCCAAACATCAGCAACGATTTGGAAATTTGACCGTGTGCCCGCCAGACACCATTGAATCGTGCAGGCCGGACGCGGTGCTTATCGCCTCCTCCGGCAAGGCCGAAGATATTCACCGGCAGCTTCGGCATCTGTCGAAGAAAGGGATCGCCGTTGTCACCCTCTAGCAGGATGCTGAAAAAGTCCGCCAGCGGCGTTCTCGCGTCGCTCAGACCCTCAACGTACCCTCACGGGTACGCCTCGGCCCTTCGCTCGCTGCGGCCTTGCTGGACGAACTTTTTGAGCATCCTGCGCGGGCACGACTCGTTGTCCAAGACCGGCGGATCATTGGATTTCCCGCGGACCGGCCTCGGGGCTCCGCAGCCTGTTCTGGCTGCTACGAAGCTCTATCGTGCAGGAGTCATCGGCTTAGGCCAGATCGGCAACCTGTTCGATGAAGATCCCAAGCGCAAGGAGATCTGGACCCATACGGGAGCCTATCTCGCGCTGCCTGATGTGGTATTGGCGGCTGGCGCCGATTCGGACGCGGGGCGACGGAACAGCTTCCTCAAGCGGAGCGTAAGCGCCAAGGCCTATTTCGATTACCGGGAGATGTTTGCCGCCGAGCGGCTGGATGTCGTGAGTGTCTGCACGCCGACGGCGCTGCATCGGGAGATGGTCCTCGCCGCAGTGCATGCCGGGGTCCGCGCGATCTTCTGTGAAAAACCCTTGGCGGCGACACCGGAGCAGGCGGCAGAGATGGTCGAAGCCTGTCAGTCAGCCGGCGTGTTGCTGGCCGTCAACCATACGAGGCGCTGGGAGCCGATCTATATCAAGGCCAAACAGCTGGTGGAGGAAGGTGCGATCGGTCGCATCGAAGCGATCATCGGCTACTACCCGGGCAAAGTCTTCACGATGGGCACCCATCTATTCGATCTCATGCGGTTCTTCGGAGGGGATGTGCAATGGGTCTGCGGCCAGGCGCCCGATCTCAAGCTCGCGTCGGACGAAGAGGGGAGTCTCTCCGGACAGGTGCAGTTCCGCTCCGGCGCGACAGGCTGCATCGTGTCTGGCTGGGACCGGACCAATCATGTGTTCGAACTGGAGCTCGTCGGCAGCGCCGGCCGGTTGCGTCTCTCCGGAGACGGAGCGTCGCTGG
>JAPLLI010000035.1 GCA_026387615.1 Nitrospirota bacterium | reverse complement strand
TGCAGTCTGGGCAGAGGCCGGCTGTGACATCCTTCTCTGTCCAGAACCGTTCGTCGAAGGTGCAATACCAGCCAGTGTAATCGGCTTTGTAAATCAGGCCCGTATCGAATAGTTGCTGCAGATAGCGTTGAACGACTGACTTGTGTTGGGCATCGGTCGTCCGGATGAAGGCATCGTGCGAGATGTTCAGCCTCTTCCAGAGTTCCTGAAACTGGGGCGCCAGCTTGTCGCAATGGGCTTGCGGGTCGATGCCGGCTTTGGCCGCGGCCTGCTGAACCTTTTGCCCATGTTCGTCGAGCCCGGTGAGGAAGAACACGTCGCGCCCACGCAGGCGCCAGTAGCGAGCCAGGACGTCGGCCGCCACGGTGGTATAGGCATGGCCAATATGGGGCACGTCGTTGACGTAATAGATCGGCGTCGTGATGTAGAAGCTGTTGGGATTACTCATGGGGCGTGACAAAAGATAGCAGGTAATAAACGGCGAAAGCTAGATTGATAGGGGAGCGGATGACAGGGTGAGCGCATCGCGCAGGCGGAGCAGGATCATTTCCAGCGCCATCTGGAGATTGAGATGTCGCGTGGCTCGCTGCTCGGTCAGCTCAATCTCACGGAGCAGGTCCAGTAGCGCATCGGTGTCGGCCTGTTGCGCGTAGGCTTCCAGCGTGGTGAGATCGTCGAGGTTGAGTATCTGGTCGCGATCGCCTTGGACTTGAATCAAGACGAGGTCGCGGATCCAGCGAGTCAGCCAGGCGAGGATGTCCTGAGCCCGGTCCGCTTTTGCGATCGCTTCCGCCGAGGCGAGGATGGATCCGATCGATTGCAGGGATTGGGGCCGGACGAGATCCACGAGTTCCTGTTGGCGTGCGCGCGTGTCTTTCACGTCGGACGTGAGGGCTTCCCCGATGCGGCCTTCGCTGATGATGGCGAGAAATCGCGCGTCAGCCGGGGGGATTTCGCGTTTCAGGATCAGTGCCGCTTCTACCTGGGTGCGAGCCGGTGTCGTGAAACGCAGGGCCTGACAGCGCGACCGGATGGTCGCAGGGAGAGCTGCCGGGCGGCTGGAAATCACGAGGAAGAGGCTGTGGCCGGGGGGCTCTTCCAATGTTTTCAGCAAGGCGTTGGCCGCGCCGATCGTCATACGGTCTGCGTCGTTGATCAGACAGATTTTGCGCTCACCGATGAGCGGGCGATACATGATCTGGTGCTCGATCTCGCGCACCTGTTCAATCTTGATTTGCGGAGTGGCCTGTTCCGGATCGGGCTCGATGACGAAAAAGTCCGGATGCGTGCGCGCCTCGATCTGTTGGCAGGAGCGGCAGGTGCCGCAACTGTCGAGGCCTTCCGATTCGGGCGGCCGTTCGCAGTTGAGCGCTTGCGCGAGGCGGATGGCCGTCAATCGCTTTCCGATCGCCTCTTCGCCATGGAACAGGTAGGCGTGAGCCAATCGCTCATGGGCGACGGCGGATTGTAAGAGCGCGATGGATTGCTGGTGGCCGATACAGTCGCGAAAGGGCATGCTAACTCCGGCGGCGTGAGGGTCGAGGTGGTTTCGCCATCCAGCCTATCACGATCTCGGTGAGCTCGTCCCGGATCTCTTGCGCCGGTCGATTCGCGTTGAGGATCTTCATGCGGCCAGGTTCTTCGGCTGCGAGCGCCAGAAAGCCCCGTCGTACCTTGCGATGGAAACGTTCTGTCTCACGGTCCAGCCGGTTCTGTTGCCCCCGATCGGCTCGCCTTCTGGCCAACCCAACCGAAACGGGAAGATCGAGCAGGAGGGTAAGATCCGGCGCCAGTCCGCCAGTTGCGACGGCGTTAGTTTCCCGCAGCCACTGAAGATCAAGACCTCGCGCAAATCCTTGATAGGCCAAGGTGGAGTCGGAAAACCGGTCGCAGAGCACGATGTCGCCGTTCTGTAAGGCCGGCTTGATGAGATGCGTGACATGCTGGCATCTGGCAGCGAAGACCAGTAGCGCTTCGGTCTGAGGCGTGACTGGTTCCTGCGAGGAGGCGGTGAGGAGGATGTGGCGGATCGCTTCGGCGGTTGCCGTGCCGCCCGGCTCTCTTGTTTGCAGTACGCGATAGCCCGCCTTGCTCAGCACCTTGGCGAGGTGGTTGATCTGGGTGCTTTTTCCGCTGCCTTCGATCCCCTCCAGGGTAATAAACAGGCCGCGAGTTTGCCGCGTTTTTGTCCCCATATGAGCTGGTTCCCTCGCCGGTGAAGAAAACGGGCGGGATGGTATTCCAAGTTGTTGAAAATAGCAAGAAAAGGCTTGCGAGGCCCTCGTAAATCTCTGTATGATGAGCCCCTACTTCCGGTGGCTCGTATTTATGCTGAAAACCTCGCTAAAACGCTACTTTCTGACAGGTCTGCTGGTGATTATCCCCATCTGGGGAACGATCCTCATTTTGAAGACCCTTTTTGTGGCAGTCGACGGGATTCTCGGGGATCTTCTGGTCCGGTTGGTGCCGAGCCATTATGTGCCGGGGCTGGGGATCCTGTCGTTGATCGTGCTGGTATTTGCCGTCGGGTTGTTTGCCACCAACTTCATGGGTAAGCGGATCGTGAAGTGGTGGGAGGACTGGTTGAATCGTGTGCCGCTCGTGCGGGGGGTCTACTCGACGTTGAAATCCATGATGGATATTTTGTCCTTCTCCGATCATCCCTCCTATAACCGCGTCGTGCTGATTCAGTTTCCCAAGAATGGCCATTATTGTTTTGCCTTTGTGACTGGTTCGACGCATGGGGAGATGCAGGATCTCGCACAGGAGCCGTTGATCCATGTCTATGTGCCGACGTCACCGAATCCGACGTCCGGGTATTTTCTGTTGGTGCCGGAACATGAAGTCACCTCCGTCGATATGAGTGTGGAGGAGGCGATGAAACTGATCGTCTCAGGCGGGCTCTGTTCTCCCTCTTCTTCCTTGGCTTCGGCCGTGACGGCCGCGACGAAGTGGAGCACGGTTAAGCAGCCTGACGCGGGAGTGCCGATCGGATGAGCCGTGCGCGAGCCACTGCAGCTGCACCAGTCAAGAGGCCGGTCAGGCGGGGGAAGGTTGCCGGCCTGGCGGTGGTCGTGATGGCGGCCGGGCTTGGGAAACGCATGAACTCAAAGCAGGCGAAGGTCCTGCATCCTGTGGCAGGTCAAGCGATGGTGCTCTATTCGGTCGGGTTGGGGTTGCGTGTCGCCCGAGAGCCTGTGGCGGTCGTGGTGGGTCATCAGGCAGATCTGGTTCGCCAGGTGATCGATTGCGCGACGTCGGGAAAGAGCGGGGGTTCTCCCGTGGCGGTGGTTGAACAGCGGAAGCAATTGGGCACGGGCCATGCGGTGTTGCAGAGCCGTCCGGTGTTCGGGGTGGGGAAGCGGGGCGCGCCATCCAGCTATTTGATCCTGAACGGCGATACGCCTCTGCTTCAGGAAGGGACCGTGCGCGAACTCCTTCGTGTGCATAAGGCGGAGCGGGCAACCGTGACGATTCTGACCGCGGTGCTCGATGACGCAAGCGGATATGGGCGGGTCGTGCGGACGCACTCGGCCAGGCAGAACGTGGCTCGTATTGTCGAGGATCGTGATGCCAATGATGCGGAGCGTGCGATCCGTGAAATCAACGTGGGTACCTATGTGGTCGACGGGGAGTTTCTTTTCAGTGCCTTGGAGACACTCGATCCCAGCAACGCCCAGGGGGAATATTATTTGACGGATATCATCCGTCTCGCAGCGGAGCAGGGACGGCCCGTGCTTCGACTTGGATTGACGCGGCAGTCATGATCGGAAAAGACACGGTGCTCTATCCCAACGTGACGCTCGAAGGGACGACGGTTGTGGGTGAGGATTGCGTTCTCCGTTCCCATACGCGGCTGACGGATTGTGTCGTCGGCAAGGGTGTGGAGATTCTGGACCATTGTCTGTTTACCGGTTCGCACATCGAGGACGACGCGCGTCTGGGCCCGTTCGTCCATCTGCGGCCTGGTGTAGTGGTGCGGAAAAAGGCCAAGGTCGGAAATTTTGTCGAGATGAAAAAAACCGATTTGGGCGAAGGATCGCAGGCGAACCATCTGAGTTACCTGGGAGACGCCACGATCGGGAAAGGGGTCAATATCGGCGCCGGCACCATCACCTGTAACTACGATGGAGCGCGAAAGTTTCAGACGGTGATTGGCGATGGGGTCTTTCTCGGTAGCGATACCCAATTGATCGCACCGGTGACGGTGGGGGCGGGCGCCATCATTGCAGCCGGCACCACGGTTACGGTGGATGTGCCGGCTCATGCCTTGGCGATTGCGCGGGTGCCGCAAGTGAATCGTATCGGGTGGGCCGCGCGCCGCCGCGCATTGACGGCACAAACTCACGTCACCCGCATGTCTACGGACAAAAAGTCAGGGCAGCCGATGAAGAGTCAGTTGAAAAGCGGAGGTAGGTAGCCTGCATGTGTGGAATTGTCGGATATGTGGGCGAGCAGGAGGCGGTGCCGATTTTGATCGGTGGCCTCGCCAAGCTGGAGTATCGCGGTTATGACTCGGCCGGGGTCGCGGTGTTGCAAGGCGAGAAGATCGAAGTCCGGCGCAGCGTCGGCAAGCTGGCCAACCTTCAGAAGTCGCTCAAGGAAAAAGAACTCAATGGCACCGTAGGGATCGGCCACACGCGGTGGGCGACGCACGGGAAGCCCTCGGAGCAAAATGCCCATCCGCATCGCTCGGAGGGCTGCGTGCTCGTGCATAACGGCATCATCGAAAATTATCAGCCCTTGAAGCAGCAATTGGAGAACGAGGGCTACAAGTTTCATTCGGAAACGGATACGGAAGTGGTCGCGCATCTGATCGATAAATATTTTCAGCCGGGGGTGAAGCTGGCCGAGGCGGTGCGAGCGGCAACGAAGGATGTGCGAGGGAGTTATGCCCTGGCCGTCATTTCGGAGCGGGAGCCGGGAACGATGATTGCGGCGCGCGCCGGCTGCCCGCTGGTCGTGGGCACCACGGCCACAGCCTCCTTCGTCGCCTCTGATGTCATGGCCATGCTGGCCCATACCCGTGATGTGACGTACCTCGAAGAGGGGGATCTGGCGGTTGTGACCGCGACGGACATCCATCTCATCGACATCGAGGGCCGTCCGGTCAAACGGAAATTGACGAAGATCACCTGGGATGCCTCCGCAGCGGAGAAGGGCGGCTTTCCGCACTTCATGCTGAAGGAGATTCACGAGCAGCCGCAAACGATTCTCGACACGATGCGCGGGCGCTACTCCTACGATACGGGTGAGGCGGATCTGCCGGATATCGGCTTGACGCCGAAAGAGTTTGCCGCAGTCGGACGGATCTGGATCGTGGCCTGCGGCACGTCGTGGCATGCGGGGCTGGTGGGGAAATATCTGCTGGAGGAGATGGTCCGCACGCCGGTGCAGGTGGATATCGCCAGCGAATTCCGCTATCGCGATCCGCTCGTCGAGAAAGACGATCTCTTTATCACGATCTCGCAGTCCGGCGAGACGGCGGATACGCTGGCCGCAGCGCGTGAGGCGAAGGAAAAGGGAGCGCGGGTCGTGTCGATCGTGAACGTGGTGGGCAGTACCCTGGCCCGCGAATCGGACGGAGTGCTCTATACCCATTGCGGGCCGGAGATCGGCGTCGCCTCGACCAAAGCCTTCACGGCGCAGCTCACGGCGCTCTATATGCTGGCGCTGCATTTGGGCCGTGTGCGAGGAACCCTGGCGGTTGCGGACGGGAAGGCCTGGCTCGATCGCCTTGTCCGGCTTCCGGTCTTGGTCGAGCAGGTGCTCGGTCGCGAGGCGGAGATCGTGGCGATTGCCAAGCGGTATTACAAGAAGCGGAACTTCTTATTCCTCGGGCGCGGCATCAACTATCCGATCGCGCTCGAAGGGGCCTTGAAGCTAAAAGAAGTGTCCTATATCCATGCCGAAGGCTATGCAGCCGGAGAGATGAAGCATGGCCCGATTGCGCTCATCGATAAGGAGATGCCGGTCGTTGTGTTGGCGCCGAAGGACCGGCTGTACGAAAAGACCGTGAGTAATCTGATGGAAGTGAAGGCTCGGCATGCGCCGGTCATCGCCTTTGTGGCGGAAGGCGAACGGGAGCTGGGGAAGATCGCCGATGCGGTCTTCACGATTCCCGACACCCATCCCTTGCTGTCGCCGATTTTGTTTACGATTCCCTTGCAGCTCTTGGCCTATCATGTCGCCGTGTTGCGGGGCGCGGATGTGGATCAGCCGAGAAACTTGGCGAAAAGTGTGACGGTAGAATGAGCAGGATGTTGAAAATGGCTTCCAGCATCGTTCTCGGTCGTCCGTCTCCCTGCGACGTACCCCTGAGGGTACGCCTCAGTCGCCGGACGCCCTGCGGCCTTGCTGGAAAGCCATTTTGAACATCCTTGAAGATAGAGGGGAATGAGACGCATGGAAATTACGAAGCAGGAAGTGGAGAAGGTCGCGAAGCTGGCGCGGCTGGAGTTGACGGAGAGTGAGAAGGCGGCATTTACGAAACAGCTGAGCCAGATTCTTACGCATGTGGAAACGTTAAAACAGTACGACACCACTGGTGTTGAGCCGACGGCCACGGTGTTAGGTCAAGTCAATGTGTTCCGTCCTGATGAGGCGCGGCCGTCCTTGCCCGTCGAACGGGCAGTGGCCAATGCGCCGGAGTCGGCCGACGGGTTTTTCGTGGTGCCGAAAATCATTGAAGATCGCCAACCCCTTTAAGCGAGTAAGCGAGGTGTGAATGTTCAGGCAAATGTTGCGGTCGAAAATTCATCTGGCCACGGTGACGGAGTCCTGCCTCGATTACGAAGGCAGCCTGACCATCGATGAGAACCTGATGGAAGCAGCGGGCATTTTGCCCTATGAGGCGATCGTCTGTTCTAATTTGAATAATGGCGAGCGGTTCATGACCTATGCGATGGCGGGCAAGCGCGGCGCGGGTGAAATTATCCTCAATGGGCCGACGGCGCGGAAGGGCGCGGTGCGCGATCAGATTATCATCTTCTGTTACGAGTACTATTCAGAAGAGGAAATCAAACGGCATGCGCCCAAGATCATTCAAGTCAACGAGAAGAACCAGATGGTGGACAGGAAGACGAAACGCTGATGTCGATTCATAAACTCACGCTCTATGAGCTCCATAAGAAGTTTACCGCCGGGGAAGTCACGGCTACGGAGATCGTGCGTGCCTATGGGTTACGGATCGGGCAGGTAGAGTCCAAGGTGAAGGCCTACATCACGCAGGCCAAAGACTCGGTGGTGGCACAGGCCAGCGCACTCGCGGCCTCCCTGAAAGGCTGGCGGAAGACGGCGCCGATGATGGGCATGCCCCTGGCGATCAAGGACAATATCTGCACCGAGGGCGTGGCCACGACCTGCGCCTCACGGATGCTCGGTAACTTTGTGCCGCCCTACGATGCGACCGTGATTCGAAAGTTGCGCGAACAGGGATACTTGCTCCTGGGCAAGACCAACCTCGATGAGTTCGCGATGGGCTCCTCAACCGAGAATTCCGCTTTTGGCCCCAGCCGCAATCCCTGGAATCTGCACTGTGTGCCGGGAGGGTCCAGCGGAGGCTCTGCCGCTGCTGTGGCGGCAGATGAATGTGCCGCAGCCTTGGGCTCCGATACGGGCGGATCGATCCGCCAGCCTGCGGCATTTTGCGGGGTAGTCGGGCTTAAGCCGACCTATGGGCGTGTCTCCCGATATGGGTTGATCGCCTTTGCCTCCTCGCTCGATCAAATCGGGCCGATCACGAAAGATGTGACGGACGCCGCCTTCCTTTTGGGGGCCATTGCCGGCCACGATCCGTTGGATTCGACGTCGGCTGATGTCCCTGTGCCGGATTACATGAAGGCCTTGAAGAAGAAAGACCTCAAGAAGTTGAAGATCGGAGTACCGGCCGAGTTTTTTGCGGAGGGGCTGGACCCGGATGTGGAGCAGGCCGTGCGGGCGGCGATCGAGGAACTGAAAGCGCTCGGAGGCACGATCAAGGAGATCCAGTTGCCGCGGACGGATGCGGCGGTCGCGACCTACTATGTGATTGCCACAGCCGAAGCCAGTTCGAACTTGGCCCGCTATGACGGGGTGAAGTTTGGTCTCCGTGCCAAAGAGACGAAAGACCTGCTCGATCTCTATATGAAGACGCGGCAGGAAGGGTTCGGGCCGGAAGTGAAGCGCCGGATCATGTTGGGCACCTACGTCCTCAGCGCCGGCTATTACGATGCCTATTATGGCAAGGCGCAGGCGGTGCGCACCTTGATCCGCCAGGACTTCGATGCGGCCTTTCACGAGGTCGATCTCATCGTGACGCCCGTGACACCCACGCCGGCATTCACGTTCGGTGCGAAGAGCGAGGATCCGCTCCAGATGTATTTGTCGGACATTTTCACGATTTCGGTGAACCTGGCCGGTGTGCCGGCGATTTCGCTGCCCTGCGGGTTCAGCCAGGCAGGCTTGCCTATCGGGTTGCAGCTGATCGGTCGGCCCTTCGAAGAGGAAACGCTCTTGCGCGCGGCCTATGCCTACGAGCAGAGTACGCAATGGCGAATGAAGAAGCCGGTGATACGGTAGAAGTAGTGAAAGGTAAAAGGTGAAACGTGAAAGGTAGGATTGCGGCAGAGGCGGTGGCCCGGCTCCTCCACGTTTTACGTTTCACGTTTGACGTTTCACGCGATGTGGAGGCCGTATGACAATCGTTGAAATGGCTGTGATGCTGATGGCGGTCGCGTTTGCGGTGCTGGTGGGCTATCTCGTGCCCGTCTTGATTCAGTTGCGCAAGACCGTGGCCGAGTCCGAAGAGTTGCTGGCGACCCTGAACCAGGACTTGCCGTTGCTGATCGGGGAGCTCAGGACGATGAGTCACAATTTGAACGATTTGACGGAGCAGGCCCGTGGGGGAGTCGAACATGCTGCCGTCCTCTTGCATGCGGTTGGAGAAGTGGGGGAATCGGTCCAGCATGTGCACGATGTCGTGAGGGGCTCGGGTGGCTCGCTGTTGAACAATGTCGCGAGTGTGGTGGCAGGATTCAAAGCGGCAACGCAAGTCATGAAGGAACGGTTTCGAGAAGAAGGAGGGCATCACAATGGCGGATGATCGAGGTTCTTCAGCAGCAACAGTCATGCTGGCGTTTCTGGGCGGTGCGGCGTTGGGCGCGGTGGCGGCTCTCTTGCTGGCGCCACAGAGCGGACGCGAGTCCCGTGAGCAGCTGCGGGGTTATGCCCGTCGCGCAGAAGAAAATCTTCGGGACCTGGCAGGCCGCGCCGG
Source organism: Nitrospirota bacterium (assembly GCA_026387615.1). GTDB lineage: Bacteria > Nitrospirota > Nitrospiria > Nitrospirales > Nitrospiraceae > Palsa-1315. The sequence continues at coordinate 4,895 of JAPLLI010000035.1, read as the reverse complement.
TGACGCGATGGACGAGGTTGTGGAGGAGGGGAAGGAATTTGTGGACTCGAAGAAGGCCGCGCTGCGGGAGGCGTTTGACGTGGGTCGCGAGGCCATGAAACGCGAGCGCGACCGGTTACGGGGAGAGGATCGCAGTTAAATTATGACGTACGAAGTCGTCATCGGAGTGGAAGTGCATGCGCAACTGCGGACCAAGTCCAAGCTGTTTTGCGGCTGCGGGACGAGCTTCGGGCTCGCGGCCAATAGCCAGACCTGCCCCCTTTGTTTGGGGCTTCCCGGCACCTTGCCGGTGATCAACCAGTCGGCGATCGAGATGGCGGTACGGGCTGGCTTGGCGCTGAACTGCACTATCGCGGCGAACAATCTCTTTGCGCGCAAAAACTACTTCTACCCGGATCTGCCCAAGGGCTATCAGATTTCGCAATACGAGGAGCCGATTTGCGAACATGGTTGGATCGAGATTGCCCCGGCTGATGGCAAGCCCAGGCGCGTTCGTATCAGGCGCGCCCATTTGGAAGAAGATGCGGGGAAGAGCGTGCACGTGGCCGGCGCCAATGGAAGCCGTGTCGATTTAAATCGGGCGGGCACGCCGCTGCTGGAAATTGTGACGGAACCGGACTTGCGATCGGCGGATGAGGTCGTGGCTTATTTGAAGGGCCTTCGGGATGTGCTCATGTATCTTGAAGTGTGCGACGGCAACATGGATGAGGGGAGCTTTCGCTGCGAGCCGAATCTCTCGCTTCGTCCGGTGGGCCAGAAGGAATTCGGGACCAAGGTTGAGTTGAAGAACATCAACTCCTTCAAGTTCGTCAAGGATGCCGTCGAATATGAGATCAAGCGTCAGACGAAGGTGTTGAGCGAGGGCGGGAAGATCAATCAGGAGACCAGGCTTTGGAATCTTGAGCGCGGCGAGACGGTGGTCATGCGTTCCAAAGAAGAGGCGCACGACTACCGGTATTTTCCCGATCCGGATCTCGTTCCGCTCAAGCTGGAGAAGGAATGGATCGAGGGTTGTCGTAAACAGGTAACCGAATTGCCTGCAGCCAGGATGCAGCGATTCGTCAGTGAGTTTGCGCTGTCCGAGTACGATGCCGGCGTGTTGACGGCATCGAAGGCGGTGGCCGACTACTTTGAGGCGGCGGTGAAGCTGTTCAATCAGCCCAAGACGGTGAGTAATTGGGTGATGGGTGAGCTTACCAGGGAGCTGAATAATTCGGGGACCGATGCGAGCGTGTCGCCGGTTTCGCCTGAACGGCTGGTGAGTTTGCTGCAGTTGGTCGAGCAGGGAACGATCAGCCTGAAGGTTGCGCGCGAGATTTTTCCTGAAATCTATAGTAGCGGGAAAACGCCGGAACAGATCGTTCAGGAGCAGGGCCTCGTGCAAGTCTCCGACGAAGGGGCGCTCGATCAGATTATCGGCGATGTTCTGGCGAAGAATCCGGCGCAGGTGGCGCAATTCAAAGAGGGCAAGCAGCAAGTGCTGGGATTTCTGGTCGGGCAGGTCATGAAGTTGTCCGGCGGCAAGGCGAATCCCGGGAAAGTGAATGAGCTGTTGAAGAAGAAGTTGGCGGGGTGAGGCTGGGTGCCTTCTTTGCTCGCGCAACGCGCGGCCTTAGAAGGCCCTCGTTGGACGCGCGCAGTCGAAGGCAACCCAGCCCCACCCCTGAGAGTGACCAGTCATAAGAGGGAGTAGAAGAGTATGAGCGCGATTCGAGAGATCAAGGGCAGGCAGATTTTGGATTCCCGGGGGAATCCGACGATTGAGGCGGAGGTCACGCTGGACAGTGGCGCCTGTGGGCGAGCGGCTGTGCCCTCCGGGGCTTCGACCGGCGAGAAGGAAGCGATCGAACTGCGCGATGGCGACAAGAAGCGTTGGATGGGGAAGGGCGTTTCAAAGGCCGTGGCCAATATCAGCAAGCAGATCGCTCCGGAGCTGTTAGGGATGGAAGCGCTCGATCAAGCTCGGATCGATCAGACGATGATCGATCTGGATGGTACGAAAACGAAGAGCCGGCTCGGCGCCAACGCCATTCTGGGTGTGTCGCTAGCCGTGGCGAAGGCGGCTGCGTCTGAAACAGGTCAGCCGCTCTATCGGTATCTTGGCGGAACGAATGCCCGCGTGTTGCCGGTACCGCTGATGAACATCATCAACGGCGGGGCCCATGCCGATAATCGGCTGGACCTGCAAGAGTTCATGATCATGCCGGTCGGGGCGCCGAGCTTCAGCGAGGCGTTCAGGATGGCGACAGAGGTGTTCCATACGCTCAAGTCGCTGCTGAAGAAAAAGGGGTTAAACACGGCGGTCGGAGACGAAGGCGGGTTTGCACCGGACCTCCAGTCGAACGAAGAAGCGCTCGGCCTGATCATGCAGGCGATCGAGGCGGCCGGCTACAAGCCTGGGCGCGACATCGCCCTCGCCTTGGACTGTGCCGCCAGTGAACTCTATGAAAAGGGCCGGTATGTCCTTGAAGCGGAAAAGAATCCTGAGCGCTCCTCCGAGGAGATGATTTTGTATTACGCGAAACTCGTGGATCGCTATCCGATTCTCTCCATCGAAGATGGGTTGAGCGAGTTGGATTGGAAGGGCTGGAAGTTAATGACGGAGACGTTGGGCAAGAAGGTCCAATTGGTCGGCGACGACATTTTCGTGACCAATGTGGACATCTTTGCCAAGGGGATCAAGGCAGGGATCGCGAATTCCATCCTGATCAAGCTCAACCAGATCGGGACGTTGACGGAAACGCTGGAGGCGATTGAGCTGGCGAAGCGGTCGGGCTACACGGCGATCATCTCGCATCGATCCGGGGAAACAGAGGATACGACGATTGCGGACGTGGCGGTCGCGACCAACAGCGGGCTTATTAAGACCGGGTCGCTCTCCAGAACGGATCGCGTGGCCAAGTACAATCAGTTGCTTCGGATCGAAGAAGAGTTGGGTTCGAGCGCCGTGTATCTCGGGCGTGAGGCGATACCGGGGCGCTCCTGAGCATGAGTGTTAGACGATGATAATTAAGCAAAATCGGGGCCCTCAATGGCTGGATTGGCAGCGCCGCATGGTGACGGGCGTGCAATGTGTGGGCGCCGTCGCCTGCCTGCTGTTGCTGGGTAATTTGGTGTTTGGCGACATGGGTCTGCCCCGGTATTTCTCGATGCGCGAGCATGCGCAACAGCTGGATTCGGATCTCCAGGAATTGCAACGGACGACCCGTATGCTTCGCAGTGAGATCGATCGCCTGGAACGTGATCCCGCGAAGATTGAACAGCTGGCGCGAGAGCAGCTCGGCTACGTTCGTAAAGGGGAAACCGTGTATCAATTAGTTCCCTCACCATCACAGGAGCGGCTACGCCCGTAACACCATGAAGTTTGGCATAGTCGCAATCATTGGAAGACCGAACGTCGGCAAATCGACCTTGCTCAATCAGTTGCTGAAGCAGAAGGTGGCGATCGTGTCGGATAAGCCGCAAACGACGAGGACGAGAATTTTGGGGGTCGTGCATGCGCCGGGCGCGCAGATTGCCCTGCTTGATACGCCGGGGTTGCACAAGCCGCAACATCTGCTCAATCGTCGCATGGTTCGCACCACGGTCGATACGCTGGAGGAAGCGGATGTTTTGTATGTGCTGATGGACACGACGAGTTCGCCGGGCCCAGGCGATCTCCTGGTCATCGATTACGTGAAGGGGGCGGTCAGGACGCGCCCGCGACCGGTGATCCTCGTATTGAACAAGGTGGATCTGGTCAATAAGCTGAAGTTGCTGCCGGTGATGGAGACCTATGCCAGGCTCTTCGCCTGGACGGACGTGGTGCCGGTGTCGGCTGAAACAGGCGACAATGTCGACCGCCTGCTGTCTGTGACCGTGGCCCATCTCCCGGAAGGGGATGCGGGCTATGGAGAGGATACCGTCACCGATCAGTCCATGCGGACCTTGGCGGCCGAGATGATTCGAGAGAAGATTCTGCACCAGACCTATGAAGAAGTCCCCTATTCTGTTGCCGTGGAGATCGATGCATTTGTGGAGGAGGGGAAGCTGGCACGTATCAGCGCGACGGTGCTGGTCGAGCGGGAGTCTCATAAGGCGATCTTGATCGGGAAGCACGGAGAGCGGCTGAAGGCCGTCGGGACCGATGCCCGGAAGGAACTGGAACAGATCTTTGAGATGAAAGTGTTTCTGCAGCTGTGGGTGAAGGTGCGGGAGGCGTGGCGGGAAGATGAGCACGCCCTCACGGAGCTGGGATATTAGATGGTCCGCAAGTCCATAACGTCATCAAGTCTCGGCCGAAGACTTGCCGACGTTCGACGTTCAGACTTTTAGGCTTGGGATAACAATGCAGCCAACTGAACGCATGCCAGAATCGAGTCCGGTGGATCCGCGTCCTCGTTCGGGGGATAAGGATATCCTCCGCGACGCGTTGCGTGACCAGGCCGATCGAGGCCGGAGCAAGTCCGAGATCGTCCTGTTGTCGGTGCAACGGCTGTTGCGGCGTGGGGCGATCACCAATCTCGCCAAGATGCTGGGCCGGATGCACCAGGCTGACGTGGCCAAAGTGATCGTGCATTTGTCGTCTTCCAAAGAAAAGCGCGAAGTGTTCGAACTGGTGCGCGGCGAGGCGAAGCGCGGCCAGGTGCTGAGCGAACTCGACAGCGACAGCATCAATCAGGTGTTGGCGGATCTGCTGCCCTCGGATATCGCCTGGCTGATCAAAGATCTCGGCCCTGACGATGTGGCCTACATCCTCGGGGTGTTGCCGGAAGAGCGAGCCACAGAGATCCTCTCCCTGATGCGGACGGAGGACTCCACGGAAGTCGCCGACCTGCTGAAGTATCCGAAGGATACGGCCGGCGGCATCATGACGACGGAGTTCTTCGCGCTCCCGGAAGAGGCGACTGCGCAGG
>JAPLLI010000281.1 GCA_026387615.1 Nitrospirota bacterium | reverse complement strand
TCATTCCAGGACGGAACGAGCGCACGATGGTGCCCTCCGTCGTGGCCATGACCGACAATGGCCTGATCGTCGGCGATCCGGCGAAGGAACACCTGACCCGCAATCCGGAACGAACGGTCTACTCCGTGAAACGCTTCATGGGAAAGGCCCTTGAGGACGTGCAGGGTGAACTGGCCTACTTCCCCTACTCACTCACCGAGCAAGGCGGCGTCATCCGCATCAAGCTCGGCGAAAAATCCTATTCGCCCCCGCAAATTTCGGCGATGATTTTAAAAGAGCTGAAGCAACGGGCGGAGGAACATCTCGGCGAAAGCATCACGAAAGCCGTCATCACGGTCCCAGCCTACTTCAACGATAGCCAGCGCCAGGCGACGAAAGACGCCGGTATGATCGCCGGGCTGGACGTGCTCAGAATTATCAACGAACCGACCGCCGCCTCGCTCGCCTACGGACTGCAGGAACAGACGCAGGGCACCATCGCCGTCTACGATTTCGGCGGGGGCACATTCGACATCTCCATCCTCAAACTCAAAAATGGCATCTTCGAAGTGCTGGCGACGAACGGCGACACCCATCTGGGCGGAGATGATCTAGACCGTGAGATTGCCAACCTCTTCCTGGCAGACATTCGCAGCCAGCATGGGATCGATCTCAGTGCCTACCCGGACCATATGCAAACAATCCGGCTCGAGGCGGAACGGACCAAGATCCAACTGTCCGACGAACTGAAAACACAGGTATCGGTCGAGCTGCCGGACAACAAGGGACGCTTCACGCGAGAGCTGACGCGGGACCAACTCGAAGCCCTGACCATGGGAATTATCGAACGGACCCTGGCTCCTTGCCGGATGGCCTTGAAAGACGCGGGGCTCACCCCGAACGCGATCGACGAAATCGTGCTGGTCGGGGGCTCCACCCGCATGCCGCTCGTGAGGCAACGGGTGCAGGAGCTATTCGGGAAGACTCCCCATTGTGAGATCAATCCGGACGAAGTCGTGGCCCTCGGCGCAGCCGTGCAAGCGGACATTCTCAGCGGCGGCACGACGGACATGCTCTTGCTCGATGTCACACCCCTCTCGCTCGGCATCGAAACCATGGGCGGCGTGATGAGCAGCTTGATTCGCCGGAACACGACCATCCCGGCAAGCGCGAAAGAAATGTTCACCACCTATGTCGATGGGCAGACCGGCGTGGATATCCACATCCTCCAGGGCGAGCGAGAGCTGGCGAACGATAATCGCAGCCTGGCAAAGTTCCGGCTGAAAGTGCCTCCGCTCCCGGCCGGCGTGCCGCGCATCGAAGTCACGTTCCTGATCGACGCCAATGGAATCTTAAACGTGAAGGCCAGCGACATGCGAACCGGACAGAGCCAGTCCATCGAGGTGAAACCCTCGTACGGTTTATCCGACCAAGAAGTGGAACAGATGATCGAGGATTCGTTCAAGTTTGCGGCAGAGGACGTCAGCGCCCGCAAATTGATCGAAACGAGGCTCGAAGCCGGCGCCTTGATCACGACGACGGAAAAGTCCCTGAGTGAAGGGCATCAGCTTGTCGCCCCGGAAGAGGTCACGGCCATTCAAGCATCCCTCTCGGCCCTGACCACCGCAAAGGACGGCCACGACCCCCGCGCCATCCGCGCGCGCATGGCCGACCTCGAACGATCGGCGCAGCGCCTGACCGTCGCCATGCTAAACGATTCGCTCACACGAGGGCTCCAGGGCAAGAAGGTCTCAGACCTCACGTAACGCGGCCTCGGGAAACCTGTTTCGCCGCGCTTCACGAACGACGAAGGAGTTCAGATGGATCTGAAATGGAACGACACAGAAGATATTGCCATTCGCTTGGTCGAAGAGCATCCGGAGACGGACCCTCTCACGGTTCGCTTCACCGACCTGCATGCCTGGGTCGTGGCGCTTCCCGATTTCAAAGACGATAGCAAGACGTCGAACGAGAAGATTCTAGAAGCCATTCAGATGGCGTGGCACGAGGAATATCAAGACTCAAAATCCTGATCCGCTGAACGCAAGACCCTTGTCTCTAGGGCGCCCTCTCGGGCGCTTGATCCAGCTTATAAAAATCGATCGGGTCCAGCCGGCGCTGAGGCGCTTGCGTCGGCTCACTGCCCTTGATGAAGAGTTCAACTGTGCCCGGTTGCCCCTCCTGCTCACCATCGAGTAGCCCCGTCGACGGATCGATATTCACGAATGTGATGCCTTCCGGAACAGAAAAGCCCATGACCGGTAGCTGTTTGAACGCTTCCCTCATGAAATTGATCCAGATCGGCAGCGCGGCATGAGCCCCCGATTCCGTCTCGCCGAGCGAGCGACTGTCGTCAAAACCCACATAGACGCCCGTCACTAAGTTCGGCGCACCGCCGATGAACCAGGCATTGATGAACTCATTCGTCGTTCCAGTCTTTCCGGCAATCGGCCGGCCAATGACTTTGGCCGCTTGACCGGTCCCCTTCTGGATCACATCCTCCATCATGTTGGTGATCCCGTAGGCCGTTTCCTTGGAAATCACCGGCAAGGGTTGCACCTCCGCCGCCTCAAGCAGCTTTCCCGAACTATCCTCCACGGACACGATGGCGTAGGGCTCCAGCCGGCTCCCCTCATTGAGCAGTACCCCATAGGCGGAGGTCAGCTCCAGCAGCCCCACAGAGGACGAACCAAGCCCCAGCGACAGATCTGCAGCCAGGGGACTGGAGATCCCGACTGTTTTAGCAAATTCAATCACGTTCCTGATCCCGACTTTATCCAGCAACCGGACCGTCGCGAGATTGTAGGAATGGGCCAAGGCCTCCCGCAAACTCACCATCCCATGGGACTTATGGCCGTAATTTTCGGGCTTCCACGTTTTCTCCTCTTGCCGTTGCTCATACACGACCGGCGCGTCGAGAATCATCGAAGCAGGGCTCAGGCCCTGATTCAGAGCCGCCGCGTAGATGATCGGCTTGAATGCGGAGCCAGGCTGGCGATGGGCCTGGATGGCGCGATTATATTCACTGCGACCGAAATCGTATCCGCCAACCATGGCCAGAATGGCGCCATTGCCTGGCTCAAGCGCGATCAACCCTCCCTCGACGAGCGGCGTCTGCTCCAACTGTACATGCACGATATCCCGCTCCAGCTTCTTCACCATCACCTCAACCACGTCGCCCGGCTTCAGCGCCTGCTTGAGATTCGGGTTGAAAACGGCATCTTTCGCGATAACCGACCCGGCGAGCCGGCGCTTTGCCCAGGCCATATCCTCAAAGGCAAGCCTGGCGGCCTCCGTGCCGATCTGCAGCAGGACATGATCTTTCGCCACTTTTGTGACAACCGCCTCCCGATAATCCCCCACCTTCAGAGCCTGGCTGACAGCCCCTGCAACAGCGGGAAGGGCCGGAAGGGCCAGATCGACCGTTCGAAGCGGACCGCGCCACCCTTGCCGCTTATCCAATTCGCGCAAGCCGACCGCGAAGGCCGCTTCCGCAGCCTTCTGCATCTCCAGATTCAAGGTCGTCACAACCTTGAGCCCGCCCTTGTACACCAAGGTCTCGCCATACTTGGCAACCAACAACTGCCGGACATGCTCGACAAAGTACGGCGCCGCCTGTTCACCGCCAGGCCGCCGAAAATTCAGCGTCTCTGCCACCGCGTCCTCACGTTCCCCCGCCGTCAGGAACCCGGCCTCTTCCATCCGCTCCAGCACATGTTCCTGTCGCTTCTTCGCCCGGTCATAGGCTTTAAACGGCGAATAATGATTGGGAGATTTCGGCAGACCGGCCAGAAAGGCTGCCTCCGCAATCGTGAGGCCCGAGAGGTCTTTCCCGAAGTACGTTTGGGAGGCCGACGCGATCCCGTAGGCGCCTTGCCCGAAATAAATCTGATTCAAATAGAGTTCGAGAATTTTGTCTTTTGTCAGCACCAGCTCCATCTTATAGGCCAGAATCAACTCGCGGAGCTTGCGATCAAAAGTACGTTCGGAGGACAGGAACAGCGAGCGAGCCAACTGCTGGGTAATCGTGCTGGCCCCCTCGACCTTGCCCCCTCGACGGATGTTCGTCCAGGCCGCACGGAGCATGCCGATATAGTCCAGCCCGGGATGCTCAAAGAACCGGACATCCTCGACGGCGATCACCGCACGGCGAAACCGCTCGGGAATTTCTACCAGGGGAGTCTGGATGCGACGCTCAATGAAAAATTGACCGATGCGCTGCTGATCGCTCGAATAGACCTGTGTGACTAGACTGGGCTGGTAGGTCTCCAGCTGGTCCAATGGAGGCAGGTCATTTGCCAAGTGCCACACCAATCCACAGACGGCCAGCGCCCCCAGCGAGGCCGCCGTCACAAAGCTGACGAGCAAGATCCGCCACCATCTCCATGATCGGCGGGGTGCTGGCTGACGAGGCTGAGACTGTCTACGTATCGGACGATCCGTCATAATTACGCGGGGTTACCACCTTGAAAGGCTTGCGGACCTGGAAAGAAAAACTGGAGAGATCACCATACCGTGCGAACCCTCAAAACTCAAGCAGTCCCAGCGCACCAACGCCCCGCGTCCTCCCGCCTGCATCACTTGTGCCTATTGCAGGCTTCGGGTATACTATCCCACGGCGCCTGGATTTCCGGGCGTCTTTTTTTTGGAGCATGCCGCAATGTCTATAGATCAAACAGCCACACCAGAATCTCCCGTCGCAGATCAGATCGCTCCCCTGGGGCGCCGAAGCGACATTCGAAATATCGCCATTATCGCCCACGTTGACCATGGCAAAACGACCTTGGTTGACGCCGTGCTCCGACAGACCCATGTGCATCGCAAGATCGACGACATGGGCGAACGGATCATGGACTCAATGGACCAGGAACGCGAGCGCGGCATCACGATTCGGGCCAAGAACGCCAGCGTCATCTACAAGGGCGTGAAGATCAATATCGTCGACACACCGGGCCACGCCGATTTCGGCGGTGAAGTCGAACGGACCCTGCGCATGGTGGATGGCGTCCTCATCTTGATCGACGCAAAAGAAGGCCCCATGCCGCAAACGACCTTCGTATTGCGGAAGGCCCTCGCGCTCGGACACAAGGCCATCGTAGTCATCAACAAGATCGACCGGCCGGACGCGGTCATCGACGATGTGGTGAACCGGACCTTCGACCTGTTCGTCCATCTCGGTGCGACAGACGAACAGCTCGATTTCCCCATCGTCTATACCGCCGCGATCAAGGGCACCGCGACCAACGACCTCTCGAAACCAGGCACGGACATTACGCCGCTCCTCGACACAGTCCTGGAGAAGATTCCCGCCCCGGCCGTCAATGCCGAGGCGCCACTCCAGATCCTGATCCTCTCCCTGATTCAGGACCTCTACAAAGGCAAGATGGGAGTCGGCAAGATTCAATCCGGTTCGATCGCCCGC
>JAPLLI010000037.1 GCA_026387615.1 Nitrospirota bacterium | reverse complement strand
TTGCGCGAGGGGCAGACGATCAGCCTCGTCGATCTGGTGGCCAAGACGGGGCTGGTGCCGAGTAAGAGCGAGGCCCGCCGGTTGATTATTCAGGGCGGCGTAGAGGTCGATGAGCAGAAGCAGAGCGATGCGACCGCCCTGTTGCCGATTGTGGCCGGGACCGTCTATCGTTTGAAGATCGGCCGGCGAAAGTTTGCGCTGGTTGAATGGCCAGGATAGTGCGGAGTTTCTTGACTTGGCCTAGAGGCCCGGCGTAGGATTCGACTCAGCGAGCGGGCGTAGCTCAGTGGTAGAGTCCTTGCTTCCCAAGCAAGTTGTCAGGGGTTCAAATCCCCTCGCCCGCTCCAAACACAGACGTGACACGTGGGGCGTGAACCGCCGCACGTATGAGATGGAGGACTTGAGAGGCATGCGCTTCCAAGTCCTTTTTTTGTATCGCATGAGGGTGGGTGGATGAAACAAGCGATTATCACGGGCGTGGCGGTTTGGTGTCTCCTCACGGTCAGCGGCTGTCATTACTATGAAGAGTATCGGGTGCTCAAGTCGACGGCGGACATTCAAGATGAGCGGGCTGAATTCTTGAAGGCCTATCGTCTCTGTCTGGCGAAGTACCAGGATGAGCCGCCGAAGGCCAAGGAGATGTGCGCGCCCTATACGCAGTCCCTGCGGGAGATTGAAGTGAAGCAGCAGCATGGGCGATAGCCAACTGCGTTACCGAAAGGAGTCATTGTGAGCCGAGGGCATTTTGGGTTCCTGGTCGTCGTGACGTTTGTGGGGAGCATCATTGGCGGGGCTGTCAGCGGGTGGTGGCTGGCTCCTTCGCTCGTGGGGGCGCAGAAGGCCAATGGAGTGAATGCGGAAGAGTTTCTGCTGCTGGATGCGAGTGGCAAAGCGCGAGCCGGGTTAGGGCTTGACCAAAATGGCGAGGTGGGTCTGGTGTTGACGAGCCGTGATGGGAGCCGGACGCTGGCTCTGTCTCCCGACGATCGATTTGCCGTGAAACTCACCGATCAGAGCGGACGAATCCTCTGGTCGGCCCCGTAGGTAGATATGGCGAGGAGGAAATGACGCTGGCACGTGAGATGAGCGGGGCGGGTGGAAGTGAAGACAGTTCGAGGTCCGAAGTTCGAGGTTTTGGGAACCTCGAACCCTGAACGTCGAACTGCGGTTCCCGCCTGAGCCTGTTAAACGGCTTTGATGACTTTGCCACTGCGGATGCAGCGGGTGCAGACTCGAAGGCGCTTCGGCTGACCATCGACCAGAGCACGGACTGGCTGGAGGTTGGGCTTGAAGATCCGCCGGGTCTTGTTGTTGGCGTGACTGATGTTATTGCCGGACGCACGATGCTTGCTGCAGATGTCGCATGTAAATGCCACGGTACACTCCTTCATCTAGTCGAATCGATACAGATTGCGAAGGTCGAAATCTACCACAGGGCCAATGGTCTTGACAAGCCTGTTTGATGGCGGGCCGGCGCAATATGCGCGTCGAGTCTGCGGAAAGGTGCTGGACGATGACGGGAATCGATGTATTGGGGTTTGCCGCCGGGACGTTGACGACCTGCGCCTTCTGGCCCCAGTTGCAGAAGACCTGCCTGGCCGATCATTCTGACCAATGCCGTGACGCTGCTGTTAACCGGGGCGATTCTTGCGCTCAAGCTGCACTATGGCCGCCGTGGTCATTAAACCGGCTGGTGCGTAGACGGTTGTTGTCCATTAATGATCTTGACAACGTTCTCCTCCTCTCCTAGAGTGCCCTCCACATTGTGATTCCTGGTAAGGGAAGAGGGTGCAAGTCCCTCGCGGTCCCGCCGCTGTAAATGGGGACGAAACCCGTGAATGCCACTGGGATGCAGTGATCGGTGATGAGTGACGAGTGATGAGTCGAGCGCGGCTACGTAGTTGCCTTGTGCCCATCACCCATAACGCATCGCTCATCACTCAATCCTGGGAAGGCGCGGGGAGTAGGATGAACCATGAGCCAGAAGACCTGCCAGGATCGTTGACCGAGATTCCCTCGTGGGCTGGGGAATTGGCGAGGATGAGTTGCGGGTGCAATCCTCAGGGTCTCAACAAGGCCTTGGGGATTTTTTATTTGAACACGCGATGTCGTCACTCGATCCGTTGGGCTCTGGCGGCCCTGCTCCTGGTGGTCTCTGTTGCCGGGGCCTGGAGTGACGGCTCCTGTGCACAAGGGGACGAGGCAGACATGGCACGACGGCAGCAAGGCATCCTCACGGGGATGCCCTTCATGGCGAATATTACCCCGCGAACCTTCGTCGACGATCTCGGGCGCAAACTGTATGTGGCCAAGGCGCCGACGCGGATCATCTCGCTGGCGCCCAGCATCACGGAAACTCTCTACGCCATCGGGGCAGAGCCACAGATCGTTGGCGTGACCGAGTTTTGCGACTTTCCGATCGAGGCGAAGCAGAAGCCGAAAGTCGGCTACGCCCATCCGAACATTGAAGTGATCGTGTCGTTGCAGCCGGATTTAGTGCTGGCTCCGCGCGCCTTTCTGCGGGCTGATCTCCTGGTCAAGCTGGAGCAATTGAAAATTCCCACCTTCATCGTCGACCCGGAGACGTTCGACGAAATTCCCAGCCGCATTCAGTTGCTCGGCCGCATGATGGATCGCTCCGCTTCTGCCGACGCTGTTGCGAAGGCGATGAAGGAACGGATCGCGGCGGTCCGAAGCAAGACGGAGGGGTTGCCGCGCGTCCGTGTGCTCTACGTGTTGCACAGCCAGCCGCTGATCACCGTCGGGCCGGGAAGTTTTATCCATCACGTGATCGGGCTCGCGGGCGGCGTCAACATTGCGAGCAATGTCTCCGTACCCTATCCGCGTCTGAATATGGAAGCGGTCCTGAAGGAAGATCCCGAGATTCTCGTGTTCCCCATCGGGAAGACTGATGCGGTTCCACCGGGCGATCAGCAAATGTGGCGCCAATGGACTTCGCTCACGGCCGTCAAGCAGGGCCAGCTCCATCAGATTCCCTCTGATCTCCTCAACCGTCCCGGGCCTCGGGTCGTCGAGGGGCTGGAGCGGCTAGCGCGCATTCTTCATCCCGAGGCCTTTGCCGCGAGCGTCGCGCCATGAGCGAGATGCCTCTCACTATCGATCAGTCACGCGCGTCCGTCCCATCCGATCAACCGGGTCTCGCGAACGATCCTGGCGCAACTCCGGCTTCGAGCGGAGCAGAGAAGAGCGGGGCTGTGCTGACGGCCAGGCGTTGGACTGCCGTGATGGTGCCTCTCCTGATCCTGTCCGCCGCGTTGTTGTTGATCTGTTTGCAGTTCGGGACGCAATGGATCGGGCTCGGTCGGGTGATCGATATTGTGAGTGCTGTGGTGCGCGAATGGTCGGTCGAGAGCGAACAGATCGGAACGACCGGCGTGATCCTCATGCAAGTGCGATTGCCGCGTCTCTTGTTGGGGCTTCTCGTTGGCGCTTGTTTGGCCTCTGTCGGCGTCGTGCTGCAAGCCCTGTTGCGGAACCCCTTGGCCGATCCCTATGTGCTCGGGGTCTCCAGCGGGGCGGCCCTTGGCGTGGCTCTGGCGATTCTGTTGGGGATCGGATCGACCTTTCTGGCTCTGTCGGTCTTGCCGCTCTGCGGATTTGCCGGAGGGCTCCTGTCTCTCGTGGTCGTCTATCGTATGGCGGTCTCCTATGGACGGTTGCCGATTCACAGCCTTCTGCTTGCAGGGGTGATCCTGAATTCGATTTTTTCGGCCTTGATCATGTTCATCACCTCGATCATGGAGCCGAATCGCTCTGCCGGCACGATGACCTGGCTGATGGGGACCTTAACCGCGCCGTCGTATCCGGCCTTAGCTATCCTGACCTGTTATCTGCTGGGCGGGCTGTTTCTCCTGCTCAAGCAGGCACGGAAGTTAAACGTGTTGACCTTGGGTGAGGAGTCCGCTCGGTCCTTGGGGATCGAGACGGAGCGGGTCAAGCGGCAAGTCTATCTGCTCTCCGCCCTGATCACCGGGGCGGTTGTGTCGGTGAGCGGGATGATCGGGTTCGTCGGCATGGTGATTCCCCATGCGGTTCGACTGATGCTCGGAGCGGATCACCGGTTGCTCCTGCCTGCGTCGGCGCTTGTCGGGGGGATGTATTTGATGGCTGCCGACACCTTGGCCCGCACGTTGTTGAGTCCTGCGGAGATTCCGGTCGGCATCATCACGGCGCTGGCAGGCGGCCCCTTCTTCATCTACCTCCTGGTGTGGAGGAAGGACCGGTTCGCATGAGCCAGCTTCCAAAGAATGCAGACTCGATGATCGATCAGGCAGGGACAGGCGCCGCTGCCTCACGCAGGGCCTATGAGGTGCGGTCTCTGCGATTTCGTTACCATCCGCTCAGTCGAGGCGCCGCCAATTGGGTGCTCGACGAAGTGACCTTCGATATCCAGGCCGGAGAGATTCTGGGCATCGTGGGCCCGAATGGATCGGGAAAGACGTCGCTCCTCAAACTGTTGGCGAAGGTCTTGCGGCCGCACGATGGCGCGATGGCCCTGTTCGGGCGCGATCTTGGCGCAATGCCGCAAGTGGAAGTGGCAAGGACCGTCGCCTTTGTGCCGCAAGAGAGCCCTCAGGTCTTTTCCTTTACCGTGATGGAAACGGTCCTGATGGGCCGGTTTCCTCATCATCATGGCGCGACCTGGAGCGCCGGTTTCGGCTGGGAAAGCGCCGAGGATCTGTCGATTGCCGAGCAGGCTCTGCAATATACGGATCTCACCCATCTGGCTGGGCGCTCGGTGATGGATCTTTCGGGCGGTGAACGCCAGCGCTGCATGATTGCCAGGGCTCTGGCGCAAGCGCCCCAAGTCCTTTTGCTGGATGAGCCTACGGCGTTTCTCGATCTTCAGCACCAGATGGAAATCTGCGCGATTGTGCGCAGGCTGAAAGAAGAACGGGGCCTGACCGTGGTGCTCGTCTCTCACGACCTGAATCTGGCGAGCCAATATTGCGATCGCATTCTGATGCTGAAGGCCGGAGCCCTCTTCCGCCTCGGTACGCCGCATGACGTGATCGATGTGGAGGTGTTGAAAGCCGTCTATGGCTGTGACGTCTTGATCGATCGTCATCCGGAATCGGGCGTGCCCAGGGTCACCTTGCCGCAGTATCGTGCCACGAAGACCGTTGGAGATCGTTTGTAACGGGAAGGATTGTGCCCGATCCTCCCGTTTTTTGTCAGGGCGCAGTCGGTTCAATCAGGAGGAGTGCCCAGAAAATCATCATCAGCGACGGGGAAGATGGTGTAAAGCCATCACGGTGCCGCCACTGTAAGCGGGGAGTGATCCTGCACAGAGCCACTGTCTCGAGACGGTGATGAGTGATCAGTGATGAGTAATGGGTGGGAGTAGGTCAGCCTATTCCGAACCGATCACTCTTCACACATCACTCATCACAGTGAGATGGGAAGGCGCAGGGGAACGACGATCCGCAAGTCAGGAAACCCAGCTGACCGATGTTTCTACACAGCCCTTCGAGTCAAAGGGAGGTTTTTGTATGTCGTCTGGTCGTTGGTCTCGATATGTCCTGTTCTCTGCGGTGACAGTCCTTCTCAGTCCCACTGCATGGTTGTCGCCCGTATTGGCTGAAGAGCCAGCCGAAGCGGAACCAGTGATTGAAACCAGGGAAGTGGTCGTCTCGGCCACGAAGACGCCGGTGCCCGTTAGTCAGGTGACGAGCGCGGTGGAGGTCATTACTGAAGAAGATCTGAAGCGCCGGCAAATCAGGACAGTGGTGGATGCGCTTCGGCTCAGTCAGGGGCTTACCGTATTCTCGAATGGAGGGCCTGGCACAAACGCGACGGTGCGGATCCGGGGCAGTAACGCCGATCAAGTCCTGGTACTCATCGACGGTGCGATTATGAACGGCGCCACGACCGGCAGCTTTAATTTCGCCAATCTTACGACGGATAATATTGAACGTATCGAGATTCTTCGCGGCGCCCAGAGCATGTTGTGGGGAGCTGACGCGATGGGAGGCGTGATCAATATCACGACCAAGAAGGGTACCGGTGCTCCGTCGGTCAGCGCATTCTCCGAGTATGGATCCTTCTCATCCATTCGAGAAGGGGGCCAGGTTACAGGTCAAAAGGGGCCGTTCGATGTCAGTGCAGCCCTCTCTCGTTGGGACTATACCGGTTTTTCCACAGTCAACTATCGCCGCGGCGCTTCGGAACGGGACGGCTTTCACAATTGGCAAGCCTCGACGAGGGTTGGCGTCGCCTTGCCGCGCGATGGACGGCTCGATCTGAGCTTTCGCCTTTTGCAAGGCAGGGTGAATCTTGATAGTGGGGTTTCGCCAGGGTTCGACGTGCTGGGATCCTTCAATAACAGCCAGCAGTTTGTGTATAGCGCCTCCTATAAACAACCGATTACGACCTGGTGGAATCAGGACTTGACCCTGTCCCGGCAAACCGAGGTGCTCGACTTTGAGCCGGGAACGACCCAGCGGAACGTTAGCACTGGCGCGGTCTCAAGACCGACGTCAAATCCTTCACGCATTAATACGTTGGCGAATCGGATCGAATGGCAACATAACTTCCAGGTCAGTAAACCATTGCTGCTGAGTGGCGGCTATCAGTTCCGCGACCAGCAAGGCGAGAATTTCGACATGCGTACCGGCGCGACGACCATCAATAATCGCATGGTCACGAGCCATGCCGGATTTGCCCAAGCCCAACTCAACTTGTGGGATCGGGTCTTTGGGACGGCCGGGGTGAGGCAGGATGAGTACAATATGTTCGGGAGTGCGACGACTTATCGGACAACCGGCGGCTATCTCCATCAGGAAACCGGCACCAAGATCCGGAGTAGCTATGCCACAGGCTTTCGCGCACCGACCATCAATCAGCTCTTTTCCCCTAGCGGTGGATTCGGCAATCCAAATCTTAAGCCGGAACGAAGCCAAAGCATGGATGTCGGGGTCGACCAATATCTGCTGAATAATCGTTTGACTTTGAGCGGGGGATATTTCTGGAACCGGTTTCGTGACATGATTGTCGCTCAGAAGACTGTAGACGTGTGCGGGGTCACAGGCGTGACTGTTAATTCCTGCGCGCAAAATATCGGTACGGTTGTGACCAAGGGGTGGGAGGCGAGTGTGAAGTATGCCGTAGTGAAGGACATCCCCTTGGTGAAGAGCTTGGATGTGCAAGCTCAATATACGAATACGCTGACCCGAAATCTTTCGCAGCAGCCAGGCAATCGCGCGCCTCGCATGCCGGTGGATCAATGGAGCCTGATTGTCAGTTATCAGCCGATTGATCCGGTCCGGGTTAACCTGGAAGGGCGATATGTGGGGTCGCGGTTCGACGATGTTAATAATCTGCAGCGGATGCGGGCGTTTGATGTTTGGAGCCTCTCAGGGACCTACGATGTGACCAGCCGTATCCAGACCTATGTTCGAGCCGAAAATATCTTCGATGAGAAGTACGAAGAGATTCAGTTTTACGGCACCATGGGACGATCCATTTTTGTCGGGTTGAGGATGAATTACGATGCGAAGTAGGGTCCTATGATCGCTCCAAGATTGGTGATAGCCGGCACCCAGAGCAGTGTCGGGAAAACGACGGTGACGTTGGCGATCCTGGCGGCATTGAAGGCCCGGGGCCGCCTGGTGCAGCCCTTCAAGGCCGGGCCTGACTTCATCGATCCGGGCCATCACGGCGCGGTCACCGGCCGTCTCTCCAGGAATTTGGATGGCTGGCTGTTGGGGGCGGTCCTCAATCGCGAGATCTTTGCGCGGGCCGCTGCCGATGCGGATATCTCTATCATTGAAGGGATGATGGGCCTGTTCGACGGCAGTTCGCCCGTGAACGAGATCGGCAGCACGGCTGAACTGGCGAAGCAACTGGATGCGCCGGTGCTGCTCGTCATTGATGGGAGTTCCATGGCTCGTTCCGCTGCCGCTATGGTATCGGGCTACGCCACGTTCGATCCGGCCTTGAAGATCGCGGGGGTCTTGTTCAATCGGGTCAGCAACGACAGCCATTACAAGCTGCTGAAGGAAGCCGTCGAGAACAAAACTGATGTGGCGGTGGTGGGATATTTACGGCCGGACAAGGCCGTGACGATCTCCGATCGCCATCTCGGACTCGTGACAGCGCTGGAGCAGGGGACCGGCGAACTCTATGGCCGTCTAGCCACGTTAGCGGAAGAGACGGTCGACCTGGATCAAATCGAGGCCTTGGCCCGTTCCTGCAGCGCCTTGCCGGCTGCGCCTCAGCCTGTGCCGAAGAGTCAGGGTCGGACGGTTCGCATCGGTGTCGCGCAGGATCTGGCCTTTTGCTTTTACTATCCGGACAATCTTGAGTTGCTGGAAGCGGAAGGGGCGGAGCTGGTGACATTTTCGCCCATGAGAGATCAGGTGTTGCCAGACGTGGATATGTTGTATCTTGGCGGAGGCTATCCGGAGCTGCATGGCGCGGTCCTGGCCGGGAATGTCGCCATGCGACGGGCCATCAAGAAATTTGCCGAGCGTGGCGGGACGATCTATGCGGAATGCGGGGGCATGATGTATCTCACGCAAGCCGTTCGCGATTTTGCCGGTATCTCGCATGAAATGGTCGGGCTGTTTCCCGCTGAAGCGGTGATGAGGAAGCCGGGATTGACCCTGGGGTATCGGACGGTGGAACTCTCGCAGGACTGTATCCTTGGCCCCTCCGGTACTATCGCGCGCGGGCACGAGTTTCATTACTCCTCCCTGGTTCCGACGGGATCGCTCGACTATGCCTGTGCGCTCCGTGATGCGCGCGGGCTCGCGAAGGGACAGGACGGGCTCGTGGCAGGCAATGTGGTGGCCCTCTATACCCATCTGCATTTTGCCAGCCAGCCGCAGATGGCGGCATCGTTGGTCTCGTCCGGGCGACGGACCTCTCCGCGATTGTCGGCAACCCCAGGAGGGATCAAGTGACGGAACAAGACGAACATAAAGCGAAGATGGAACGGTTGAAGGCCTCGGTGGATCGACGCATTGAGGCAGCGCAAGAAGAGAAGGGGCTGTTGATCGTCTATACGGGAGCCGGGAAAGGGAAAACCACGGCCGCGATGGGGATGGCGATTCGCTGTATCGGCCATGGCCTGAAAGTTGCGGTGGTGCAATTCATCAAGGGCGCGATCGATACGGCGGAGGAGCGGGCGCTCAAGTCCTTCGGCGACCGCGTCACCTTTCTCCGTATGGGCGAAGGCTATACCTGGGAAACCCAGGATCGTGAGCGGGACACGAAGTTCGCCCAGCAGGCCTGGGCTGCGGTCTGCGGGTTTCTTCGTGATTCCTCCTATGCGATGGTCATTCTGGATGAATTCAATATCGCTTTGAAGCATGGCTATGTCCGACTCGAAGACGTGTTGCCGGCTCTCCGGGGCCGGCCTCCCATGCAGCATGTGGTGATCACCGGGCGCGGCGCCCCGGAGGCTTTGATCGAGGCGGCGGATCTCGTGACGGAGATGAAGCAGGTGAAGCATCCGTTCAGGGCGGGAGTGAAGGCGCAGCAAGGCGTGGAGTTCTGACGATGAGAGGGCCGGTCACCAAAACATGCGAACATTGCCATCAGACATTTGAGTGCGGCGGCTATCAATGCTGGTGTGGGAACGTCGGTATTACTGAGCCGCAGATGGACTGGATTGCCGCCCGGTTTCAAGACTGCCTCTGTCCTGCCTGTTTGGCGTTGGTCAGCGCCGGTTCACTCGAAGGGTTCCCCGTCAAGCCGGTGAATCCGGCCGGTGCCGCGTGAGGCACAGCCTATGACAATCATTGTGAGCCTCTGCTCAGGGAGCGTGCTATGAGTCTGCAGTCTGACAGCCTGATTTCCGGTAAGGGACAGTTTTCCGACCATGAGCGGGCGGCCGTGTACCGGGTGATTTTCGAGCGGCGGGATGTTCGCCGTAATTTCTTGCGGAAACCGATCGCGGACGATGTGCTGGCGAGAATTTTGACTGCGGCACATCACGCCGGATCTGTCGGGTTCATGCAGCCATGGGATTTTGTGGTGGTCCGTCAACGGGCGACGAAGCGCGCGGTGAAGCAACTCTTTCAGCAGACGAATGCGCAGGCGGCTCTGCGCTATGAAGGCGCCAAGGCGACGCTCTACCGGAGCCTGAAGCTTGAGGGGATCGAGGAAGCGCCGGTCAATATCGGTGTGACTTGCAGCCGCCAGCGGGGCGGCCCTCATGTGCTGGGCCGTTCCACGGTGCGCGATACGGATTTGTATAGTACCTGCTGTGCCATTCAGAATCTTTGGCTGGCCGCGCGAGCGGAGGGCATCGGGGTCGGGTGGGTCAGTATTCTGGACCATGGAGCCTTGAAGCAGGTGCTGGGCATCCCCAGGCCGGTCAAGGTGTTGGCCTATCTTTGCCTTGGCTACGTGTCTGACTTTGCGACACAGCCTGACCTGGAAGTGGCAGGCTGGCGGGCCAGGATTCCGGTCGAGGATCTGATTCACTATGAGTCGTGGGGCAAGAAAGCACCGAGCGGCGGGAGGAAGAGCGATGCGCATCACGAAGGTCTACACAAGAACCGGGGACGCGGGAAAAACAAGACTGGCCGGGGGGCAGGCAGTGTGGAAGGACAGTCTCAGGGTTGAGGCTTACGGCAGCCTCGACGAGCTGAATGCGGTGGTCGGGCTGGTGCGGGTGATGAATGATGAGATGGTCGGGAGTCATGTCCAGGCGAAGCGGCTGGAGCAGGATCTCCGATGGATTCAGAATAAACTGTTTGATATCGGAGGAATTTTGGCGACAGCCCCCGGGCAATCGTTCACGAATATGCCCCAGGTGACAGGCAAAGATGTGACGAGGCTGGAGAAGTTAATTGATCGTTGTCAGAAGGACTTGGCCCCGCTGAAGGAATTTATCCTGCCTGGAGGGGGGAAGGTTTCTGGCTTTTTGCATCAGGCGCGAACGGTCTGCCGCAGGGCAGAGCGGGTCTGTGTCCATCTCTCGCGGGAAGAGCCGGTCGATCCGGTGCATATCAAGTTCGTGAATCGTCTGAGCGATGCCCTGTTTGTCCTGGCCCGTTGGGCCGCCAAGACCCAGGGGGAGCCGGAGTTCCTCTGGCAACGTGATGGTCATAAGAGGTGATGAGTGATGGGTGATCGGTGATGGGAAAGAGACAGCGGCAATCACGGCTCATTCTGGTGTTGGGTGGCGCTGCGTCTGGCAAGAGTCAGATGGCGCTCGATCTGGCGGGGAAGGTTGGGCCGAGGGCCTTTGTGGCGACTGGCCAGGCGCTGGATCGGGAGATGACAGTGCGGATCAAGCGGCATCAGGCGACTCGTGCCTCTGATTGGGAGACGGCGGAAGTTCCGGCTGATCTTGCAGAATGGCTCAGTAATAATAGTCAGTGTTATCAAACGATTGTCATTGATTGTCTCACGTTATGGTTGAGTAATCTGAAGGGGCGTCGTTTGAATGACCTAGCTGTTGTTGCTGCCACGGCTGACCTGCTTCGCGCGATCAGAACGACGAAGGCCCTTGTCGTGATCGTGAGCAATGAGTTGGGCCTGGGACTGGTGCCTGCCACGAAAGCGGTGCGAGGATTTCGCGATCTGGCAGGACGGGTCAATCAGCAGGTCGCGGCGGAAGCAGATGAAGTCTACCTGACGGTCAGCGGTCTTCCATTGCGAGTGAAATAAGAGGACTACCCAGGATGTTGTTGCGCGAAATCATTGACCGGATTCAGGCGGCAGACCCTCGCCTTTTGGCTCAGGCGCAGGCGCGGCTGGATCGCTTGACGAAGCCGATCGGGAGTCTGGGCCGGCTCGAAGAATTGGCCGCCCGCTACGTCATGATCACGGGGGAGATGAAACCTCAGATTCCGCGGGGAGCGGTCTTCACCTTTGCCGCAGACCATGGGGTGACGACGGAGGGGGTGAGCGCCTATCCCTCCGCCGTGACGCCGCAGATGGTCTTGAATTTTCTGCGCGGGGGCGCCGCGGTCAATGTCTTGGCGCGCCATGCCGGCATCGAGGTGCGCGTCGTGGATATCGGTGTGAATTACGACTTCGACACGGCTCCAGGACTGATCCATAAGAAGGTCATGCCAGGCACGAAGAATCTGCTGGTGGAATCGGCCATGAGTCCAGCGCAGGCGGAGCAGGCGCTGCAAGTCGGGATCGAGCTGGCTACCGAGGCGGCGCAGCAGGGGATCGGCCTGATCGGAACAGGGGAAATGGGGATCGGTAATACGACCGCCAGTTCGGCGATTACTGCTGTGCTGACGGGCCGGCCTGTTTCCGAGGTGACAGGGCGAGGGACTGGGATCAGCGATGCCAGCCATGCCCATAAGATCGAGGTGATTCAGCGGGCTCTGGCCCTCCATCGGCTCGATCGGGCCGACGTGATGCAGGTGCTCGCCACAGTGGGCGGGCTGGAAATCGCCGGGTTGGCCGGCCTGATCCTTGGTGCAGCTGCGGCACGTATTCCGGTTGTGTTGGACGGATTTATCGCTGGAGCGGCCGCCTTGATTGCCGTGGGTCTGCAGCCTCGCTGCAAAGACTATCTCATCGCCTCCCATCGGTCGGTCGAACGAGGCCATCAGGCGATCCTGGATCATCTGGGCGTGAAGCCGCTGTTCGATCTGGATCTTCGTCTGGGGGAAGGCACCGGCGCCTGCCTGGGCATGAGCCTGGTCTTTGCCGCGATCAAGATTCTGACGGAGATGGCGACGTTTGACGAAGCCGGCGTGTCGGAACGAACAGTGGAAGGGGGTAAGGGGATAAAGGGGTAAGGGGGGTACTAGGGGTAGCGTATTCGTCTTCTACCCCGTTATCCCCATATCCCGCTACCCCATTTTTCATGGTACGTCCATGTATCTTTGCCTGGCAGTTCCTCACGGCCATTCCCCTCAGCCGTTCGACGCACGATGCCAAGCCGGAGGAGTTGGCTGCCTCCATGAGCTGGTATCCTCTGGTCGGGCTGCTTCTCGGTTCATTGCTGGTCCTGGCAGATTTGTTTCTGGCCCAGCTGTTCTCCGCCGAGGTCACGAGTTTATTCTTGATGCTCCTGTTGATCGGTCTC
>JAPLLI010000031.1:6215-14603 GCA_026387615.1 Nitrospirota bacterium | reverse complement strand
AGTGTGACCGCCATTTCCACCTTGGTACCTACCTACGCCACCGTCAACCTCGCGGCACTCGCCCATAACCTTTCGCTCCTCACAGGCTACCTGCCTCCCGCCTGCACGATCATGGCGATCGTGAAGGCCAATGCCTATGGGCATGGAGCCGTCGCCGTGGCTCAGGCCCTCGCCACCCGGGGCGTCGGACGGTTTGCCGTGGCCTCCATCGAGGAAGGGATAGAACTCCGCCAAGCCGGCATCACCGCTCCCATCGTCGTCCTGGGCGCGCTTTTCGAGGAACAGGTCGCAGAACTCGTGGCCCACCGATTGACCCCGGTCGTAAGCGATGGCCACATCCTCCCCGCCTTGGCCAAGGCGCTGCAGGCAGAGCTGGCCCCCTATCCCATCCACCTCAAGGTCGAAACCGGAATGGGACGGTTAGGATTTTCCTTACAAGAACTGCCGGCCCTCCTCGACAGCCAGGCCTTGCGGAGCCCCCTCCAAGTCGAGGGACTGATGACCCACCTGGCCGACGCAGACGGAGAAGACCGGGCCTTCACGGAACGGCAACTTGGCGCATTCCATGCCATGCTGGAGCAAGTCCGCCAACGCGGTCTCACCCTCCCCTTGGTGCATGCGGCCAATAGCGCCGCCATCGTCCGGTTTCCCGAGGCCCATTTTTCACTCGTGCGACCCGGCATCATGCTCTACGGGTACCATACCCTGCCGGCCTCAGTCCCAGCGCCGGCTCTTCGACCAGTCCTCTCGCTGCGAACCACAATCGCCCAGCTACGGACCATTCCGCAAGGTGGAACTGTCAGCTACAACCGAACCTTCGTCGCCAAACGACCGACGAGAATTGCAGTCCTTCCCATCGGCTACGCGGACGGCTATAGCCGACAACTCTCCAATCGCGGGTTTGTGTTGATTCACGGCAGGCGAACCCCGATCGTCGGGCTGGTCTGCATGGACATGACCTTGGTAGATGTCACCGACCTTCCACCGGTGCAGATCGGCGAACCCGTTACCCTGATCGGGCAACAGGGGAAAGAATCGATCGGGGCGGATGAAGTGGCTGGCTGGATCGGCACGATCCCCTATGAAGTCCTCTGCGGGATCGGCTCCCGCGTTCCACGACGATATGAATCCGCTGCGCAAGACGGGCGAGACTAGCGGGACAGCGCGACGGGTGAACGCAGTGCTTGGGCGCGGTACTCGTCTCGCCAGTCCCGCTAATAGATCACACGAATCGACGCGCCTCCGTTATGCAGCATCGTCCGATAGGTTCCGTTGACGGTTGGATTGCGGTTGCCCGCCACCGTACGGTCTTCATAGAAGGCGGCTTGATAGGAGAGATCGAGACCGATCGCTTTCGGCTTGAACCAGCCCACACCAATGTCGCCACAACGCATCAGCCCAAAAAACGACCCCTCCCCCTTGCACAAAAATCCCACTCCACCCCCCGGTATGTGGAGATCAGAAGAGGGAACCCCTGGGTCATAGGTTATGGAAGGCATTTGATTTTGCTGATTGGTATAGCCGGCCCGCAGCGCCACCTCCCAGTGCGGCAACGAATCCAACGCCAGCCACTTATATTCGGTCCCGACCATCACCGCATAGGTATTGGTCCAATTTTGCGGCTTGGCGATCGGCGTCCCGTCCCCCAACGTGACATCGAAATTTCTGACGGATTTCCATCCGACATAGTCCACATCCAGCTCAAGTTTCCATTCCCGCTCAGCCGTCCTGACAGGCCAGATTGCGATCGCCCCCGTGATGACCTGCGGCAGGACCACAGTGGATTTGGCATCGGAGAATTTGGCTCCATTGGCTAATAAGGCGCCGGCCAGATGCAGGGTCGCCTGGCTACGGTAGACCAGGCCGATATTCGCCAGCGGCTTCCCCTCATCATTGCGCAAGGCCGTATACAGGAGGCTCGCATTGAACCCGGCCGCAGTGTCCTTGCCGGCCAACTCCGCCTTCGCCCCGGCTGGAATCCCGAGCCCCCCTGGCCAGACAGACTGTTTCTCCACCTGCCCTTCGCCGATCAGTCCGCTGAACGTATAGATATCCGCTCCCAGCCCGAGCGAGAGGTTCTCGGTCGCCTTATAAGCCAGGGTCGGCTTGATATCCAGCAGCGGCATGGTATTGAAGGTCGTGGAGGTCTTGAAGGGGCCGTCGTTGGGCCAGCGAGTCAGCGAACCGAATGGCACCGTCACCCCGATCCCTGCGGTAACATCGCTCAGGGACGTCAACCCGAGATCCTTCAGGTTCGCCGTGATGAACAGATGGCTGGGAGGAGGCCAGGCGGCGCTCCCACCCCGGTCACCACGAGCCGTCGCGCCAGTGGGACTGGTGAAGGTCGTCGAGCCACCGGCAAAAAGCGCCCCGGCCATGAATTGAATCCCCTGCAACTGCGTCATCCCGGCGGGATTGTAATGCAGAGCCGAGGGGTCGTCGGCTTGGGCGGCGAAAACATTGCTCATCGCGGAAGCAGCCGTTCCCTGCCCTTGAATACGAGGCACCTGGGCCGAGGATACCCCCGGCAGCCACAGCACGCACAACCAGGCCAGGACCATCCGAGACATCCACCACTGACGCGCCGACTCCATTCTGCGCCAACTACCCCAGACTCCCGTGGTCACCTCCCCGCTTCACTCGCCTGTGCCTGGTCGATTCGTCGCAGCATCAACGGACGGTCGCGCCAATGGCTGAAACCAATGGTCTGCAATCCGTTGCAATTCGTCGACATCGAAGGGCTTGAGCACATAGGCCTGCGCTCCCAGGCTGATGGAGCGGATGGCCAGATCTTTGGAACCGGATGCCGTGATCATCACGATGGGGATCTGCTGATCCCATCGTCTGACTTGGCGTAGCACTTCTAGCCCGTCCATCGAAGAAAGCCCGATGTCCAGAATCATCCCCTCGAACGTCTCGGCCCGCACCGTTTCCAGCGCGCGAACTCCGTCCGCCGCCGACTGGACGCGATAACCCTTGGCCCGCAACCGATCTTGCAGGAGTTGGCGAATGTCGAGATCATCATCCACGACCAGGATGCGGGGCGCCTCCGCCGATACCCCGCCGGACGGCATCGCCATGATGGGCACTAACGGAATCGTGAACGACAGCTCTGCCCCCTGCCCGACCTCACTCCGCGCCACGATCGTCCCGCCCTGCAGTTCCACCAACGTGCGCACGATCGACAAGCCCAGGCCCAGCCCTTTCGTGCCGGTCCTGGCCTGTTTGACACGAAAGAACGGATCGAAAATCTGATTGAGGAACTCCTGTGGAATACCAGGCCCGGTATCGCGCACGGACACGCCGGCAAACGTTGGGGTCTCCTGTCCCACCGTGACGGTAATGCTGCCGCCCTCCGGAGTAAATTTCACCGCATTCTGGACGAGATTCGTCACGATCTGGATCAACCGGTCACGATCGGCCAACACCATCAGCGGAAGCGGAGGCACGACCGTCTCTAGGGTCTGCCGTTTGGCCTGGGCCAGGAGGCGCAACTGCTCGACGGCATCCGTCACACAGCGCCCCACATCAATCTCGCCCGGCACAAGATCCAACCGCCCGGACTGAATCCTCGTGCGATCCAGCAAATCCTCGATCATGCGGATCAACCGCTCGGCATTCTCCAACATCCGCGACACATAGCGCTGCTGTTTGTCATTGAGCGGTCCCGTCAATCCATCCAGGAGATTCTGAGAAAATCCCTTGATCGAGGTTAGCGGCGTCTTCAGCTCATGCGAGACATGCGAGAGGAATTGGGACCGCAACCGATCCGCCTGCTCCAACTCAGCCGTACGTTCACGCACTTTGGCTTCCAGTCCCACATTCAGCTCTTCAATTTGCTCATATGCGGCGGCGTTATCCAGCGCGATGGCGACTTGATGGGCGACCGTCAGCATCAGCTCAAGATCGTCCTGGGTCAGGCTATGCTCCTGGATCCGATCGACGGTCAGGCTGCCTAGAATCCGGTCTTTCGTTTTCAGGGGGACGGCGATGAATGCCTTCGCCTGCGTCAACAGGGCCAGCTGCTGGTTCAACGGGTGGATGCGCTCCCAGACCGCCTGCACATCCCCGATCAACAGAGGCTTGCCCTGCAGCAAGACGATACCTTCCGGGCTCAGGGGATCGGTCACGGGAATCTCCCGCGCGCGCACAAAGGCTTGGATCTCAGGCGAAACCCCGAGTACCCGTGCATCCTTGACGACCTGGCGAGCCGGATCGTAAAACGACACCATCGCGCGATCGTACTGCAGATCACTGGTCAGGGTTTCCAGCACCTGCTGCATCAGGGCCTCGCGATCCAGGGTCGAGCTAAAGAGCAATCCGGCGCGATGGAGGGCCGTCAGCTGAGCGACCTTCCGACGCAGCTCCACGCGCGTCTGCTCTTGTTCTAGATAGGCTTCACGTAATTCTTCATGCCGCGTCTCCACGAAACTGATCTGTTCCTGAATCAACGCCTCCCGCTGCTGGCTCTCCATGCGAAGACGGCGATTGACCAACAGTCCCGCCGCAAGCAGCGGCAGCAATCCCACCAGCAGAACTTCGCCACCGCTCACCGAGGGATTGATCGCACGGAGCCCGACCGCCAGCAGCAAACCGGCTAGGGCACTCCAGAGGGACCACACCATATGCCTCCGCGACTGGGTGGCACAGGCCCCGGCCTCTGCATAGGTGGGCGCCACGTTCCCCCGCCGGCCTCGCATGATCCATGCGGACGGAGCGCCCTCCTCCGAGATCAGTGAACGGGAGACAGAGGGTTGGGCAGGCGGCAACGAGCCCTCGCCCTGCCGCGAGACCAGCTGCCAGACACGACGAACCCACGTGCCCTGCTTGTCGCCATCCCATCGGATGGCCCATTGGCACCACTCATCATCATTCGCGACACAAGAGAGTTCCGTCAGGGTGGCGGGGGGAAGGCCGTGGACTCGAATCGGCACGGCCGCCATGATGCCTTGCGCGGCCTGACACATCAGATAGGCGCATCGTCTGCGGTACGGACCAAACTGACGAAGGGTGCGATCGGAAAACTTCATCGCGAGCGTGGCGGAGCTCGGCGTCAGCTCGACCACTCGGCATTCGATCGAGCCGGACGCGAACTTGTTCCCGAAGTAGGGAAACATCCCGTAAATCTGCGAAAGCGAAAAAGGCCTGGCCAGCACCTGCATGATCGGAGAGGCCTTCTCCATCCCGCCTCGAAACACAAATTTCGCATCGCCGGAAATACGCTCGCAGAACTCATAGAGATAGGCCGTGAACTCATAGGAATAGCTGTTCCACGGATTCCGCAGAAACTCAGGCGTCACATGGTAGACCGGATCTTTGATGCGCGCATTCAGCAAGCGGCACAGCTCCGGCACGGCCTCACGGCCGGCGACGGAGCCCCGTTCATGAGACAGAACTGTTTCGAGGTAGCTGACGACCGCCTTGACGCTCATCCCGCTCAGATCTCTGATCGTATGGCCCTGCTCGTCCAGGCCAAACGGACGGAACTCCATCACCTCCCGCTCGAGAATCGTGCGGTCTTTCGGCAATAGCTGGATGCCCGTGTGAGTGGAACTCACCACCGCCCCCATCCTGCTGAGCGGCATGACGTTCGCCCTATGATTTGGGTACAGGGGATAGGTTCCGACAGGAGAGAATGCATCAGCACACCCCCATTGGTTTCGGCAGGACACCGATCCCACGCCTCCTTGCAGAACAAGGAGGCAGACTGGTCACGACAACGCGCGTTACTGCTTGATCGTCCGCTTCAATTTCGACTCGACGCTCGCCACCTTGCTCTGCAAACGCCCGGCAGGGCCCTTCCGATAATCGACCTTGATCGTGCAGGAAATACGGCCGCAATCTTTCTTCATCCGCTCATAACATTGCTTGACGACCCCGAAGACCTCATCCCACTCCCCTTCGAGCACCGTTCCCATAGGGTTCAAGCGATAGTCCAAGCCGCTCTTATCGATAATATCGAGCGAGCGCGCCACATACTTGCCCACGCTCTCTCCCTTGCCCAACGGCGACATGCTGAATTCGAGCAGAACCATGGCACCCTTCTTATTATTTTTCTTTAGACGTTTCACATTTCACCTTTGACGTTTTACGCCTCACCCTTCACGCCTGGCACCACCGTCAGCTTGGCCCGTTCATCCAGCCAGACTTTCGGATACTGCACCTTGCCCAACAAGCGGAACCCGTCCAAGGCCTCACGCAACAAGGCCCGGCGTTTTTCGAAATCCGGCTCATCCGCCTTGGTTTGCTCGCGAATATGACCTAGCCATTCCACAAAGGCTGCACATTCCTCGCCGAAGATCTTCTCCATATCTTCCTTCATGAAACCGGA
Source organism: Nitrospirota bacterium (assembly GCA_026387615.1). Classification (GTDB taxonomy): domain Bacteria; phylum Nitrospirota; class Nitrospiria; order Nitrospirales; family Nitrospiraceae; genus Palsa-1315. The sequence goes on along the minus strand of JAPLLI010000031.1, from coordinate 8,272 downwards.
CAAGGCCGGAGCCACCCCGCTCGTGCTGATCGCCACGCGCAAATGGCCACAGGCCACCACAGCCGGCATCATGACCGTTGAGGCTTCCGGCTGATCGACCGACCAGAGCAAAAACTTCTTCTCCCGCGCCTTCGCGAACAGCGCCCGGGAAAAATCACGATCCCCGCGCACCATGTTCAACACCAAAATGGCGCTCTCCAAATCCGTGTCGCGAAAATGGCGTCCACGGTGCACGACTTTCGCCGATGCAGCCAACTCTTTCAGCGTGTCGTTCAACGACGGCGCCACCACGATGACTTTCGCCCCCGCCTCCAACAACCGCTGAGTCTTTTCCGCCGCCTCCTCGTCTCCCCCGAGCACAAGCACCGGGTAGCCCTTCACATCCAGAGACAACGGAAAGCCAGAATTTGCAGCCATGATAGTTCCTCCCCATTCAATAGTGGCCCTATCATACACACCCTGTTTTGCAGCGTAAACCGTGCCTTCCCCTTTTCTACCGGCCCCCGCTATAATGAACCGGTTACGCCTCCTTCACCTTCGCAAAGGAACCGTACCCATGGCCGCATACAACATACGTACACTTGGAATGGCCGGCAGCATTATCGGCCTCGCCGCCATAGCAGCCTGGCTGGGCCTGGCCCATAGTTGCGACCCGGAGACCCGCGAGCCGGTCATTGCCGGCCGCGTCATGATCGCCCAGGCCCTAGCCGACCAGGTCCGCCCTACCGATGTTTTGTTCGTTATTGTCAAAAGACCTGGCGGAGCCAGGCCCGTCGCGGCAAAGCGGATCGAGAATCCGCAGTTCCCCGTGGCCTTTGAGCTCACCAACGCCGATGTGATGGTGCAGGGCTCAGAATTACGCGGGATGCTGGATGTGATGGCCCGGTTGGATCGGGATGGACAGGCAGGTCCGGCACAGCCTGGCGACATCGAAGGCCGCTATGCCAAGAACCCGACATTGCCAGGGGGACGGGACTTCGAGATTGTCTTAGATACGGTGCACTAACGAATACGGAATAGCGACCAGGCTGTTCAAACAAGTGTTCAGCAAGGCCGCAGCCGATGAACGCACCGGAGGCGTACCCTCTGGGGTACGATGAGGATTCGTTCAAGGCGAGAACGAAGCGGAACGCTTGTTTCAACAGCCTGGCTAGGTCTCGGCGGGATCGGCGTCCAACTCCAGGTTCCAATAGAGATAGTCGCGCCAGCTTTCCGGCGCGTTCCTGATCCCGATCGTAATGGTGACCGTAGGACTCCAGCGAGGCTTCACCGGCTTCTTCAACAATTTCATGCCGGCTTCATCCGGTGTGCGACCGCTTTTCTTGTTATTGCAACGCCAGCAGGCCGTGACGATATTCTCCCAGGTCTTGCGCCCGCCCTTGGCGATGGGGACAACATGATCGAACGTCAGCTCCTCGGTCCGGAACCTGTGCCGGCAATACTGGCAGGCATAACCATCTCGCGTAAAGATATTGATGCGGGAGAACTTGACCGCCCGATGGGCATCCTTGAGCCGGACCAATTTGAGGAGACGCATGACGGAGGGAAGCTTGAAGGAGATCGAGACGGCATGCACCTCTCGGTCATAGACCTCGAGGACTTCGACTTTCCCCTGCCAGAGAAGCGCGATCGCTTTTTGCCAATGCACGACCCTCAGGGGTTCGTATGTCGCGTTGAGCAGGAGAGTCATTTCCATGCAGCAACCTCATTTCCAACCGAGCCTCCTGCGATGAGAAGGCCAAGGGCTAGTCTTAGGACGCGTACTGTTGTCTATGCCATAAGCCTCGGTCGAAATCAAGATAGGGACTGGTCTGCGGAATGGACTGCGCCCCTCGGCCTCGCAGCCAAGCAGAAGGATCGGCACAATGTCTGAGTTTGTCACCGTCGCGACGGTTGAAGATATTCCGCCGGGCACAGGACGGACCGTTGAAGTGCAAGGGATTCGGCTCGCGCTGTTTAATGTCGAGGGAACCTTCTATTCCGTCGATAATACCTGCCCCCATGCGGGAGGGCCGCTCGGCGAAGGCCATTTAGAGGGCTGTCTTGTCGAATGTCCG
>JAPLLI010000031.1:0-6159 GCA_026387615.1 Nitrospirota bacterium | reverse complement strand
GGCAATTCGATCTACAGACGGGACAACGACCGGAGAATCCTGATATCACCGTCTCCTGCTGCCCTGTGCGGATCGAAGGCAATCAGGTGCAAGTGGCGCTGCCGGAGAATTTCAAATAAGAGCCTGTCGGGAGACAGGCTCGGTCTCTCTGGTCTATCCGGTCTGTCTCGTCTGTTTGGTTGGGCGAAACTAACCAGATGAACCGGAAGGACAAAATAGACCGAACAGACCAAAGTAAACAAAACAGACTGGCGGTTTCAGTATCCTGCAGAGCCCGGTGGCATGGGGGGCGCTGGCAAGCCCGTCGGCTCCGCGTCTGGTTCTTTCGGTGTAATCCCATCGGCTGGAAGCGACGCGGCATTGACCTTCTTCAACGAGAGATTGGCGTGCCAGATAAATTCCCGCTCGAACCATTGCCCAGTCACCCCTTGATCTCGCAACTGGACCCGCACTTCATACATATCCCCCTCCACCGGCTTCACCCGCCACTCACCCAACCGGGCGACCCGGTTCCGTTCGTGCATCGAACGGACATGCTCCGTCATGGCCTGAAGAATCGTGGGATAGCCCATCGCCCGATGGGTCTGCACCAGCGCGAGGGCCTCGGCACCCCGTGGATCGGTGATGGGATTGAGCGTCGGGGGCTTCACCCAGATGTAGTAGGCGGCGCCGAGCGCGAGCAGGGCCACGACCGTATAATGAATAACTTTCACGGCCGAAAACGAGAAACGATTCTCTGACATAGCCATCCTGTGAGCAGGGTTCGTAAAAAAAGATGCGCTGCATCTTAGGAAGAGCGGCGGCGCGATGTCAAACAGCGCGCAGCCCCTCAAATCACCGCCCGGCCTGTGCTTGTGCGGGTGAAAGTGGTTATGCTACAAATATTGCTCCAGTCGACAGACATGTACCCTTGGGTGGTGAAGCGCCAATGAAATTCTTTCTTTACGGGGACCATCTCAACCCCACACAGCTGAAACGTCGCGCACCGGAGCATCAGTTCCTGATGTTGGCCACCCTCCCGGAACATACGATCAAATTCTGCCGATGGTCCTCGCAATGGCGCTGCGGCCTCGCCAGTGTGGCCCCCTCACCGGGGGAACAGGTTTGGGGCGGGGTCTTCGAAGTCACCGATGAAGATCTCAAGCTGATGGACCTCTTCGAAGAAGATGTCCCCCAAAGCGCGTTTCGCCAGGTCCAAGTCACCGTGCTGACGGAAGCCGGGGAGAAGATGCTTGTCACCACGTATGCCGCCACCCCGATCGGCAAGTTCAAACCCAAAGCGCATTATCTCGATTGGGTGATGAAGGGCCTCAAGCATTGGAAGCTGCCAGAAGAGGCTCTCGATATGTGGAAGTCGTTCGTTCCAGTGCAATAGCACCGATTCAGCTCGTTCAGTCCAAAGGAGAATCCATGCCGAAGCCGAAATATCACATCGTCGTCTGCACCAACTCCAGTCCTCCGGGACACCCGAAGCCTTCCTGCGGCAGCGCCGGATCAGCCTCCCTCCTCATGGCCTTCAACATGGGCCTGATGCAGAAGGGTGTAGCACCGGGCGAGGTCATCGTGAGCGGCTCCTCCTGCCTCGGCCCCTGCGAACAGGGACCGACCGTCGTCGTCTATCCGGACGCCACCTGGTACTCCAAGGTAACGGAAGCGGACGTCGCGACCATCATCGATGAACATATCAAGGGCGGAAAGCCGGTCGCCAAGCTGAACCCGGATGCAGTCTGGAAATAAGCACTCCCCTTTCAAGCCATGGCTACCGCCACACACCACGAGCACAAATCCCATGCACCCAAGTCCATTGGGTGCATGGTCATTACCTGCAGCGACAGCAGGACCCCCGATACCGATACGAGCGGGCAGACCATCCACAAACTGCTCCGGCAGTTCGGGCATGAAGTCGTGTCCTACCATTTGGTGAAGGATGAACCGGCTCAGATCACAGACCGGATCAAAGAAGGCCTCGCGAACGAAGCGGTCCAAGCCATCATCATCAATGGCGGCACCGGCATTTCAAAAAGGGATTCAACCTTTGAAGCCGTCGATGCCATGCTGGAAAAACGGCTGGTGGGATTCGGCGAAATCTTCCGTTACTTGACCTATCTGGACATCGGCTCCCCGGCCATCATGAGCCGCGCCACAGCCGGCATCATCAAGGGCCGCATCCTCTTCTCCACCCCCGGCTCAGAAAACGCCGTCCGCATGGCGATGGAAAAACTCATCCTTCCAGAACTCGGCCATCTCGTCAAAGAACTGACCAAGTAGAACACGCGATCAGCTCTCAGCCGTCAGCCATCAGCTTCGGAACAGTCAGCAGATTATCTTCGGATCTCTCGTTCTGCTACGCGCTGACCAACCTCACCACAGGATGCTCAAAACGGTCTTCCAGCAAGGCCGCAGGAAGCACGGCGACTGAGGCGTACCCTTGGGGTACGTCGCAAGGAGACGTGCGACCGAGAACGAAGCTGGAAGCCGTTTTCAGCATCCGTCAGTCCTGTGCAATCTTAGGCTCTGAATATCCTTGCACAGGACTGATGCGCGACTGCGCATAGCGCTTATAAAACATCATCACATCCCGCACCGACACGACTCCCACAATTTCCCCGGATTTGGTCACAGCCAAATGGCGCACGCCTAAGTCACCCATCATATCCTGGGCATCGTTCACCGACTGGCTCCCCTCGATCGTGCAAATGGGAGTCGTCATCACCTTATCGACGGTCATCTTGCCGAGCGGCTTATTGGACGAGACGGCACGGCGAACAATATCCGTATCGGTGAGGATTCCGACCAGCTTCTTTCCCTGCTTCACAAACAGCGACCCGACGCGCGCAGCCTTCATTTTCTTCGCCGCACTCACAATCGAGACCGCGGGCCCCACGGTCTTAGGATTCTTGCTCATAATCTTCGCTACTGTGGACATGATTCATTCCTTTCGTCGCGAACGTGATATCCGAGAAGAACGCCGGCCACGCTCATCTAACTTGAAGCTCCCACACAACTAGTGGTGAGGCTTTCGAGCCTGTTCAAAATGGCCTCCAGCAAGGCCGCAGCTGAGTCAAAACCGGAGGAGGTACCGACCGCACTTCGTGTGGGCCGTTCGCCTGTTCAATGATTCTTGGCGAACGGAAAAACCCCTCCAGTACCTCCGACCTCCGGCAATCTCAATCGGTACGTTGAGGATTTTGACGAAGCGAGAACGCAGCTGGCGGCCATTTTCAACAGACGAGGACGATCTTGCCGAAGAACTTTCTGCTCAACATATGCAGCTGTGCCGCGCGAGCCTCCTGCAACGGAAAGGTCCGGTCGATCACCGAGACCAAGCGTTTCTGACCCATCAGCTCCGCCGCTTTCACGAGCTCCGCGCGAGTCCCCATATAGGAGCCCTTGATCGTCAACTGACGCGAAAAGACGTAGCGCAGATTGAGCTGCACCTCTCCCCCGCTCGTCGCGCCACAGGTCACCAGACGCCCGCCCTTCGCGAGAGACTCCATGCAACTGTCCCAGACCACGGGGCCGATATGCTCGATCACGACATCGACGCCGCGTCCTTCGGTCAACAGCTTCACTCGCTCCGCAACCTTCTCTGTCGTATGGTTGAGCACCGCGTCTGCGCCAAGAATCACCGCTTTGGGAATCTTATCATCGGACCCAACCGTCGTAATGACCCTCGCGCCGGCCAGCTTAGCCATTTGCACCGCCATGCTCCCGACCCCGCTCCCCCCGCCCATGATCAGCACCGTTTCACCATGCTGCAATCCGGCCAGGGCAAACAACATATGGGACGCCGTCACCGACACGAGCGGAAAGGCCGCAGCCTGTTCAAACGACAGGTTCTCGGGAATCGGCAACACATTGCGAGCGGGAATTTTGACATATTCGGCATAGCCTCCATGGGCCACAGCTCCGAGCAGTCCATAGGAACGGCAGAAATTATCCCGCCCGGCAAGACAGGCCTCGCAGCGCCAGCAACTGATCCCTGGGGACAGGAAGACCCGCTGTCCGATCGTGATTCCTTCGGCGTGAGCACCAACTTGTTCCACAATCCCTGCCACATCCGACCCGGAGACATGGGGCAACGGCATGGGATAGGCCGGATTCCCTTCCCTGACCCAGATGTCCAGGTGGTTCAGCGCACAGGCCTTCACGCGAACCAGCACATCCTCCGGGCCGATCGTCGGCACCGGCAGATCTTCATAGGAAAGTTTGTCCGGTCCACCATGCGCGCGAAAGATTACAGCTTTCATACGGCTCCTTGGTTCAAGCGATCAGCCCTCCGCGCTCTGCTCTGACAGCTACGTGCTGGCAGCTTCTTCGCTCACAGGCGACGCAATCGCTATCCTATCACGCTATTACTTACTAATTGGAAATTGGAGTATATCTCGCAGGATCTCAAAAAGGTCGTCCAGCAAGGCCCTAGCGAATGAACTCAGAACGATGAACGTGGAACGCGGAAGAAAGAGCAGCTTTTTCATTCATCGTTCATCACTCACCGTTCAGCGCTTCCACGCTGGTGGCCGTTCTCAGCATCCTGCCGCTAAAAGGCCAATGTGCCCTTGACCATCATCACACATTGCCCCCCCACCTTCACCGTCTGAATCGCATCATCCTCCGATTCCACCTGGACCAGGATGCGCGATGGACGAGCGATTTCATAGCCCTGCTCCACGACGAGTTCCGTCATGGGCCCCACTTCCACCAGCCCGTTGTGGACCAGGTAAGCTCCCATGGCCCCGCTGGCGCTCCCGGTCGCAGGGTCTTCCAGAATGCCGATCGAGGGCGCAAACATGCGCGCATGGACCGTCGCATGATCCTCCACCGTCACGCTCGTAAAGACCATAATGCCGTTGGCGCCAACCCGCCCGCAGACCTCGACAATCGCCGCAGCATCCGGCACGATCGACCGCACCGCCGTAAGAGTCCGCACCGGCACGATCAAGACCGGCAGTCCGGTCGAGACCACCATCACCGGTCGATTCGTGTCAACAATCTGGTTTTTCGAGAGGCCCAGGGCCTTGGCAATATCGAACAGATCATCCGCCTCCTCCACCGGCCCGAGGAAGAGGGGCTTCGGCTGGGTCATCACCACCCGGGTAATCAACCCCTCTTGCGCATGGATCTCGACGGGAAAGAGGCCGATATTGCATTCCTGCATCACACGAGTCACGCCATCGGTGATCGCGATCAAGCCAAGCTGGGCCAAGACGTAAAAAGTCCCCAACACCGGATGGCCGGCAAAGGGAATCTCCTGTGTCGGCGTGAAAATTCTGAGGCGCACGACGGCCGCAGGGTCCGTAGGGGGCAACACGAAGACCGTCTCCGAGAGATTCATCTCCCGGGCGATCTGCTGCAGTTGATCATCGTCGAGACCCTGTGCTTCAGGGAAGACCGCGACCGGGTTCCCGCCGAACGGCAGCGACGTGAACACATCGGCCTGATAAAATTTGAGCTGGTGGCGTTCAGGCATGATCCCTCCAAGAATCGTGAACCGTCGTTCGTGAAGCGTATCTCGTGTCGGAACTCTGACGCTTCACGCTTCACGAGATACGAGCGACGGACTTCCCATCCTGCTACGAAGGGCGCGGAAGCGCTTCAAACTCCTGCCTCATCGGACTGCGCAGATAGTTCTCCACAAAGTTCTGAAGCGAGCCGTTCCGGTAGAGCAGCTCGTTGGCGAATCGCGTATCGATTTTGTGCAGAACCTTGATCGTCACGCCGGTCTTCTTCGCAAACTGCTCCAGCGTCACCCCCGTGATGTCGCTATAGGGGCCGCGGCCCGACTGCATGATGCATTTGGGGATATGGATGATTTTTTCCTTGGTCAGCCGACGCGCGATGTCGTCGAAGGTCAGCAGGACCGTACAGTCGGAATCCCCGCTCAGCAACGTGTTCGGCACATAGAGGAACTTGGCGCGGTTCTTCCGGTACAGGGTCAGGACCTTGTGGACGCTCGCAGCCGTGACGACCGTATCCTTCTTTTCCAGCTCCAACGAATCGAAGCTGCTCACGATCCGTTTCCGGTTCAGAAAGGCCGTCGCATAGGATTCGGTATGGATCGTCTGGAGGTTCGGCAGCCCCGCCTCATAGATCCGCAGCGCTTCCCCCGGCAGATGCTTCCGCCCCTGCCGCATCAGATTGGACGTTTCCTCTTTCAAG
>JAPLLI010000156.1 GCA_026387615.1 Nitrospirota bacterium | reverse complement strand
TGGACTCATACGGGCAATTCCCTCGAATGGGTGGATGTGACTCTGTCCCGCAAGCTGGCAGTGGAAATGGCGCGCGTGTCGTCCGGGTTGGACAACACGAACGTCAACGTGATGATCTGCGACCGCAACTATGAAGTCGTGTATATGAATAAAATGTCGGCGGCGACCTTGAAGAAGGCGGAGCCCTTAATTCAGCAGGGCCTTCCGAGTTTCCGGGCCGACAAGGTGATCGGCTCCTGCATCGACCAATACCATAAAGTTCCGTCGGCGATCCGGCAGATCCTGGACAATCCGCAGAATCTCCCGCGCCGGTCTGAGATCAAGGTGGGCGCGCTGACCCTGGATCTGACGGCCTCGGCCATCATGAACGCCCAGGGCGAGTATCTGGGCAACGTGGTGGAATGGGCGGATGTGACGGCGGTCAAGAAGGCCTTGTCGGAAGTGGATAAGTTGATCACGACGGCCTCGGCCGGCCAGTTGTCCAGCCGAGTCGACTCGGCGCAGTTCGAGGGGGGCTATAAGGCCCTCTCCGAGGGGATCAACCGGCTGCTCGATGCGGTGGTGGCCCCGCTGCGTGAAGCGCAAGGAGTCCTCACGGCTCTGGCTGCGAACGATCTGACCCAGCAGATGACCGGGACCTACGAAGGCGAATTCGATCAGATGAAGGTCAGCCTGAATTCTGCCATTCAGAACCTGACGGCGACCCTCGCCACCGTGCGGACCACCGCCGAGAGCGTGAGCAACGGGGCGGAGGAAATCACCACGGGCAACGAGGACCTTTCGCAACGGACCAGCGAGCAGGCCGGGTCGTTAGAGGAAACGTCCTCGGCGATGGAAGAGATGACCAGCACGGTGAAACAGAACGCCGACAACGCCAAACAGGCCAACCAGTTGGCCATTGCGGCCCGCGATGTGGCCGAGAAGGGCGGAGCAGTCACGACCCAAGCGATCTGTGCGATGGAGGAGATCAATAAGAGCAGCAAGAAGATCGCCGACATCATCACGGTGATCGACGAGATCGCCTTTCAGACGAACCTCCTGGCCTTGAATGCCGCGGTGGAAGCGGCCCGAGCCGGGGAACATGGACGCGGCTTTGCCGTGGTGGCGGCCGAGGTGCGGAACCTGGCGCAGCGGTCTGCGACCGCGGCCAAGGAGATTAAGGGCCTGATCAACGAGTCGGTGCAAAGGGTGACGGACGGCAGCGAGCTGGTGGATCAGTCCGGCAAGACGCTGACGGAGATCGTGGGCTCGGTAAAACGGGTGACCGATATCATTGCCGAGATTTCGGCGGCCTCGCAGGAGCAGGCCAGCGGGATCGATCAGGTGAACAAGTCGATCATGGAGATGGATCAGACGACGCAGCAGAATGCGGCGCTGGTGGAAGAGGCGACCAGCGCCAGCCAGTCCATGAAGGAGCAGGCGCAGGAGCTGATGCGCCAGGTATCGTCCTTTCAGTTGACGCAGACGGGACAGGGGCAGCAACCCGCTGCCATCCAGGCGTCACGCAAGCCTAGTGGCCTTGCGGCCGGGCTGGTGAAAAAGCCTTTGTTCACGAAGCCGGCGGCTCCCACGAAGGTGCAAGCCAGACCGGAGTCTTCAGCCGCAGCCCAGAGTAAGGATCATCCGCTCAAGGGCGGTGAGTTCGAAGAATTCTAGAAGACGTGACACGCAACATGTAAAACGTGAAACGTGAAACGTCAGACGTAGGATAAACGAGACAAGCGGAACGGGCGCGAGGCTGGGGGTGAGCCCCTTGGCCTCGCGTTCTCGTTTCAGGTCCTCATGATTTTACGCCGATTGACTCTCGTGCTCGAGACCTGGAGCCGCCGCGTGAGTGTCCTCTCTTCCTTCCTGCCCAAATACCTAGCCCGTTGCACCGTCAGTATCGATGGGGGACTGTTCGACCTGCTCAGCCATTATGGCGAGGGTTTGTCGCCTTCGTTAAAATGTCAAAATCGTTTGCCACATCCTAATACCTGCATTAAAGTACCTACATGATTTAAATTAGTATTTGCTATGTCTTGAGCGAGGTCTGCGCAGCGTGGCCTGAGCGAGGGTGGGGCAGATGACGGACGAGCGTGGAGAGTTTCAAGGGAAATTGGGACGGTCTCTGGTTGAACGGACAGAGAAACGGATTCCGTCCAATGCAGAGCTTCGGGCTGACATCGCCTGGCGCATGAGGACGGAGACGACGGCGCAGGACAGTGAGGCGCATTTTCGTCTGTTATGCGAAGCCATGCCGCAATTGGTCTGGACGGCAGACCGCACGGGCACCGTCGTGTACGTCAATCAGCAGGTCGGAGACTTTTTCGGCCGTTCTCCCGGTGAATTGACCGGCTGGCGCTGGGAGCAGGTGCTCCATCCTGATGACCGGCCCGAATGTCTGAGGCGCTGGCAGGAGGCGCTCGAAACAGGCCACACCTATGAAATGGAGTTCCGGCTGAGACGGGCTTCTGATCAGACCTATCGGTGGTTGATGGCCAGGGCGGCGCCCTTGCGAGATAGTCAGGGCTGGATTGTCACCTGGTGCGGCTCCTGCACCGACATTACAGAGGTGAAGCAGGCGGAAGCGATTCTGCAGAAGAAGGAGCAGGATCTGCTCACGGCGCAGGCCCAGGCCCATCTGGGCAGTTGGACCTGGGATATCCGGACTGGAGCTAAGACCTGGTCAGACGAACATTATCGCATTTTCGGCTTAGCCCCGCAGAGTATCCAGCCTTGCTACGAGGTCTTTGCCGCAGCCTTGCATGAGGAGGACCGGGAACGGGGACTGCGCGCGGCGCAGGCCGCCGTGGAGGAAGGGGCTCCCTACGATATCGAATGCCGGATCGTCAGGCCTGGCGGCGAGATCCGCCATGTGCATTATCGCGGTGAGATGACCCGCGACGGCAAGGGGCGGCCCTTACGCATGGCCGGCACGGTGCTGGATATTACAGAACGGAAACGGCTGGAGGAACAACTCGCCCGGCACAACGAGGAACTGGAACAGCGAGTGGCGGAGCGCACGGAACAGGTCCGCACCTTGGAAACGCAACGGGCTCAGCGCGAGAAGCTGGCGTCGTTCGGCCAGATGGCCGCGGGCGTGGCGCATGAAATCAATAATCCCATCGCCGGCATCAAAAACGCCTTTCAAGTCCTGAAGCAGGCGATTCCGGACGCCTGTCCCCAATACCATTTCGTCGGCATGATCGATCGTGAGATCGACCGGGTCTCCCATATCGTGAAGCAGCTGTATCAGCTCTATCGCACGGAATCCCCGAGCCAGCAGCGGGTCGATCTGGAGATCGTGATCCATGACCTGACCTTGTTGGTGGCCAGCCGGCTGGCGCAGCGCCACTTGTCCCTGACGATCGACCGGGACGGCTCGATTCCCCCGCTCCATCTGCCGCCGGGAGATCTGCTACAAGTCCTGCTGAATCTCGTCAACAATGCCATCGATTCCTCCCCGGAACAGACCGTGATGACCTTGCGCGTCCGGGGTGCGGCTGAGGCCGTTCGCATCAGCGTGACCGATCAGGGACGGGGCATCCCGCCTGAGGTGCTTCCGCACATCTTCGAGCCGTTTTTCACGACCAAGGCCTCCGGGCCGTCCAGCGGCATGGGCCTCGGCCTGTCCCTGTCCCAGAGTCTGATTCAGGCCATGGGAGGCCGGATCGACGTGCAGACCAGGGTGGGTGAGGGCACGACCTTTACCATCCTGTTGCCGATCACCAGCCCTTCCATCGAGCGCACCCATTCATCGCAGCCACGAGAGGAGATATCGAGCCATGGTTATTGACGCGCCGCGCATTCTGCTTGCCGACGATGAGGAGACCTTTCGTCTGTCCACCGCCGCGTTGTTGGAGCGGGAAGGGTATCAGTGCGACTGCGCTCAGGATGTGGAGGAAGCCGGACGGCTGCTCTCCAATTCCTATGACCTGCTCATTTCCGACATCCGGATGCCGGGTAACGTGCAACTGCAGTTTCTCCGGGACATCCATGCCCGGTACCCCCTGCTGCCCATCCTGGTCGTGACCGGCTGTCCTTCCATTGAAACGGCCACTGCCACGCTGCGCCTGTCGTTTGTGGATTATCTGCTCAAGCCGATCGAGTGGCCGGAGCTGTCCCAGTCCATCGCTCTTGCGTTGCAGCGGGGGCAACTGGCCCGAGCCCTTCTGAACGCCCGAGAGTCCCTCTCGGTCCAGCCACCGACTCCTGTGGCGCCAGGGCCTGTGGCAACAGCGCAGGGATTGGCCTGGCCCTTGGATCGCTATGTCGAGGAGGCCCGTCGTCAGATCGAGCTGGTGTCGCGCAACGTTCAGCACACCGTCGCCGGCGTGATGACGGGACAGCAGGCTGCGCCGGTGGACGTCTGCCGGTTCATGGCCTGTCCGCGCCAGACGGCCTACAAGGCGGCGCTGCTGGACACCGTCGAGGTGCTGGAACGGACCAAACATGCCTTCAAATCCAAAGACCTTGGCGAGTTGCGCCGGAGGCTGGAGTCGCTCCTGCACGAACCGGACGCGTAGGGGAAATGAAAAAGGCAAAATGTAAAAATGGAAAAGCAGGAATGTGAGACGTGAACGGTCGCAGGAGGGCACGGTGTCTCGCGCAATTATGATAAGTATTTACTAGTAGCTAAAGATTTTCTTTCACCGTCCGATAGAGATGTTGATACAGATGGGTCGAGCGATGGCTTGACCCGCCTGAGCGGGCAGGACAAGGACCTGTCAGTTGAAGGCGCAATCGGTTGCTCTCCCGGGAGAGTCTGCCGGCTGCGCCTTTGTATTGCCTGCGTTCACGGATCCTAGGGAAAGGACAGAGCGACATGGGGCTGAACGTCGAATTGTTAGAACGGAGTTTCAAGCTGGTCTTGCCGCAAGCGGACGCGCTCGTGAGCCGCTTCTATGAGCGGCTCTTCCAGAAGTATCCCTCGGTCAAGCCGCTCTTTAAACAGGCTTCGATGGCGGATCAGAAGAAGAAACTCCTGGCGGCATTGGTGCTGGTCATTCAAAACCTGCGCCGGCCTGACACCCTCACCACGGCTCTCCTGGCCATGGGCGCGCGCCATGTCGACTATGGCGCGTTGCCAGCCCATTACGACGCAGTCGGCGAAAACTTGTTGGCCGTGCTCGCGGAATTTGCCGGACCGGCCTGGACGCCCGATGTGAAACAGGCCTGGACCGAGGCCTACGGCGCGATCAAGACCATCATGCTGCAGGGCGCGGCGAGCCATCGCAGTGGCGCCCGTCCTTCCAGTGCATCTCCACAGAAGCCATCGTCCCTCTCGACTCAACCCCATATACGGAGGCATTTCATGATTAGTCAGTGGTCAAAACTCAGTTTGGCATCGAAGACCCTCTTGATCACGACCCCCATCATCCTCATTGCCATGTTTACGCTGACCTATTGGCTGGCCGGCGGGATGAAAGATGATTTGCAGAATCGCCTCCAGGAGCGCAGCACCATCATTCAGAAACAGATCGAAGTCACACGGGGCTATCTGGCCAGCCAATATGTGGCCAAGATCAAGAGCGCGGGCCAAGGGGTTATGAAGGTGGGGCAAGAGCATAGTGCGCCGGATACGGTCCCCTTGCCTGCGACAGCCACGAGGGAAATTTCGGAAGAACTCAATCAGCTCGGGTTCTATTCGGCCCGCGTCATCAGCAAGACGCCGTTGAATCCTGCCAACAGCCCCCAGGGCTCGTTTGAGGAGGACGCACTCAGAGCGTTGGAGGGCGGGGCGGCCGAATCGGTCAGTATCGAGCAGGTCAAGGGCGTCCCGACCTTCCGCCGCATGACCCCCGATATCATCAAAAACCAGGCCTGTATCGGCTGCCATACGGACAAGAAGATGGGCGATATGGTCGGCGCGATCTCCGTGCAAATCCCGATAGAGAAGGCGCTGGCCGCGCTGGACCATAAGACCAATACGCTCTATGCCGTCGGGGCTGGTGGCGCAGCCCTGCTGGCGGTGGTGGTGTTTTTCCTCCTGCGCCGGATGGTGATTGATCCTTTGAAGGGTTTGGGCGAAGCCGTGCAACAGTTGGCGAAGGGCCATTATGACAGCCGTGCTCAGGTGACGACCCAGGACGAAGTGGGCCAGTTGTCCCAGTCCTTCAATGAGATGGGGGAGCAGCTCCAGTCGCAGGTGACCAAAGAGCGGGAACAGGCCGCGGCGATGAAGGGGATTACCGATGCGATCGACAAGGCCCAGGCCGTCATCGAGTTCAATTTGGACGGCACGGTGATCAAGGCCAACGATAACTTCTTGAAGACGCTGGGCTACAGCCTGGCAGAGATCCAGGGGCAGCACCATCGGATGTTCTGCGATCCGGCCTACGTCAACAGCTCGGACTATTCCGCCTTCTGGGCCAAGCTGAACCGGGGCGAATTCGACTCAGGATCCTATCTCCGGATCGGCAAGGGGGGCAAAGAGGTCTGGATTCAGGCTTCGTACAACCCGATCACGGATGCCAACGGCAAGCCCTATAAGGTCATTAAGTTCGCGACCGACGTGACGGAAAACAAGAAAAAAGAGATCGTCAAGTATGCGATGGACAGTGCCACGAATCCCGTCCTGATGGTCGATAAAAATTTGACGATTACCTATGCCAATAAATCCGCCACGGATAAGCTCAGGGCCTTGGACAGCGAAGTCCGCAAGGTCAATCCTGGATTTAATGCGGATAAATTGATCGGAGCCTGTATCGATAACTTCCATAAGAATCCTTCGACGCAGCGCCGGATTTTGGCGGACCCCAAAAACATGCCCTATAAAGCCGAGATCAAACTGGGGACCTTTACGTTTGCCCTGACCATCTCCGCGATCATCAGCGAGAAGGGGGAGCATCTGGGCAATACCTTGGAATGGGCGGATGTCACGGGTCAGAAGAAGGCCCAAATCGAGCTGGATCGCTTGATCATGGCGGCTTCGTCAGGCCAGTTGGGCGAACGGATCAACGCGGAGGAGTTCGAGGGCTTCTTCAAGACCCTCTCGCAGGGTATCAATACCATGCTCGATGCGGTGGTGACTCCGCTACATGAGGCGCAACAAGTGCTGACGTCCCTCGCGCAGGGGGACCTCCGGTCGCAGATGACCGGCGCCTATGAAGGCGAGTTCGATCTGATGAAGGCCAGCCTCAATGCGGCGGTCACCAATCTGACGACGACCCTCTCGACCGTGCGGACTGCCGCCGAGAGCGTGAGCAACGGGGCGGAGGAAATCACCAAGGGGAACGAAGACCTCTCGCAACGGACCAGCGAGCAGGCCTCTTCGCTGGAAGAGACCTCGTCGGCGATGGAGGAGATGACCAGCGCGGTGAAACAGAGCGCCGACAATGCCAAACAAGCCAACCAGTTGGCCATTGCGGCCCGCGATATCGCGGAAAAGGGCGGGTCGGTCACGACCAAAGCGATCGATGCGATGGGCGAGATCAATAAGAGCAGTAAGAAGATCGGCGACATCATCACGGTGATCGACGAGATTGCGTTCCAAACCAATCTCTTGGCCTTGAATGCCGCGGTGGAAGCGGCCAGAGCCGGGGAACATGGGCGCGGCTTTGCCGTGGTGGCGGCAGAGGTCCGGAACCTGGCGCAGCGGTCTGCGA
>JAPLLI010000093.1 GCA_026387615.1 Nitrospirota bacterium | reverse complement strand
AAACTCGGCGATGAAGGCATCGGCGTTGGTGATCATGAGGTGCACGTCGAGCGGCAGCTTGGTGACTTTTCGGAGAGCCGCCACGATCGGCGGACCGATGGTCAAGTTCGGCACGAAATGCCCGTCCATAACATCGATGTGGAGAAAGTCGGCCCCCGCCCGTTCCACGGCTGCCACTTCATCGGCCAGCCTGGCAAAGTCGGAGGCTAAGATCGATGGGGCGATATAAGTGGGGCGTGCCATCACAAGACCTTCCTCAGTCGTGCGGCGTAAAATCCATCCATCGAGAACCGGTTTCCCACGGTCGAAAGCGCGCCTGACTCGGTGACAAATTCTTGTGCCGCAGGCGGGAGCCAGGAGGAGACGGACTCACGCTGGAACTCCGCATGGGCACGGCAGAATCGCTCGATCACGTCTTCGTTTTCTTCCGGCTCAGTCGAGCACGTACTATAGACCAGCACCCCGCCAGGCCGCAAGCACGGAGCCACCGCTTCGAGGATCTGATATTGGAGCGTCTGATGCCGCGGGAGCAATTGCTCGTCCTTTCGCCACTTCGCTTCTGGATGGCGCCGCAACACCCCGAGCCCGCTACAGGGCGCATCCACTAAAATCCGATCAACCAGCGGCTGACCCGCTGCCGATTGCTTCACGGAAGGGCCCCATTCGCGCGGCTCTCGAATATCTCCTGCGATCGGCACGACGTTCTGCACTCCGAGCCTGCGGCAATTGGTTCGCACCAAATCCAACCGGGCCCCGCTCCGATCGACGGCGTAGATGGTTCCCTTGTTCTGCATCAGCTCAGCCAGATGGGTCGATTTTCCTCCCGGCGCCGCGCAGGCATCCAGCACGATCTCGCCAGGCTGAGGATCCAGGATGAGCGGCACCAATTGGGCTGCTTCATCCTCGACATAAAAGGCACCCTCTTGAAAGCCGGGAAGCGAAGGCACGGGCCCTCCGTCTTCGAGCACGATACCGAACGGGCTGACGGTAGTCGACCTGGCCGTCATGCCGGCTTGGGCAAATTTTTCGAGAAGCGCGTCCCTAGTCGTGACCAGTTGGTTCACCCGCAGCGTCATCGGAGGCGCAACGCTCACCCCTTCGCAAACAGCCTCCGCAGCAACAGGCCCCAGCCGTTCCACCCAGCGACGGCTGAGCCAGGCAGGAACCGAATACTTCACAGAGAGGGCCTGAACCGGGTCCTGGTCCATGCTGGGCCAAGGCTCAGGAGGATGACGCAAGAGCGAGCGCAACACCGCATTGACGAGCCCGCTCCAATCTCTCCCCAACGTGCCGGCAAAAGCCCTGGTCAAGTTGACCGATTCGTTGACGGCAGCAGACTGAGGAATGCGGTCCAGAAACAGCAATTGATAGGCCCCGAGCCGGAGCACCATCTGCACCGCGACGGGCAGGCGAAGCAGCGGCTTATCTAAAACCGGCTCCAGCCGCCAATCGATGGTCGCCAGCCGCCGCAAGACTCCATAGGTGAGCTCCACCGTGAGAGCCCGATCGCGGCCATCGAAAGAACAACGAGCGAGGGCTCGGTCCAGCAGCACATCGACTCCCTCCTCGCTCTTCTCGGACTCCACCAGCAAGGAGAGAGCGATCGCACGGGCTGACGGTGCGGTCTGAGCAGTAAAGAGAGATCGAGGACCAGATGCCATAGGTAACTCAAATGGGAAATGTTATGAGAGCGCCGGCTCCCCTATAGGCTGCAAGAAAACTCAGTTGATGCGGGACGCATGACCAAAATACTCCATACGGTGCTGGGCCAGGATCACTTCAGGATGCTCAAAAAGGCCGTCCTCTTTGCCCGTCGTTCGTGAAGCGTCGTTCGTATCTCGTCGCAGCCGCAGAGGTGGACTTTTTGCGAGATACGCTTCACGCTTCACGCTTCACAGGTTTTCAAAGCGAAGCGGGCGTGATTTTTCAGCATCCTGACAGCTGCAATCCAACGGCAATCGGATGACCTGCCATATATTGAGCAACAGCCATCCGGCGGCTATTGGCCGGCTGCAACTCCAGCAAGGCCAGGACGCCCTCCCCCGTGGCGACATGAATCGCCTCGCTGGTGACAGCCACAACTGTCCCAGGAGGCTTCGTGGCTGGCTCTGGGAGGGCCTGGGCTCGCCAGATCGTCCAACGGTCGCCCCCCGGCACAGATGTATAAGCTCCAGGCCAGGGAGCCAGGCCACGGACCCGATTGGCCAGAGCCACAGCTGGCAAAGTCCAATCGATCACTCCATCTTCTTTTTTCAGCAGAGGCGCCATGGTCGCTTGCGAAGAATCTTGCGGCCTCGGCACGAGGGTGCCGGCCTTCAGTCGGGCAATCGTCTCGACCAGCAGCCGGCCTCCCAGCTCGGCCAAGCGGGGAGAAAGGGTACTGACCGTATCGTCATCAGCAATGGGAATGGCCTCTTGCAGCAACATCGCGCCAGTATCCATACCCTCATCCATCAACATGGTCGTAATGCCGGTTTCTCGTTCGCCGTTGATGATGGCCCATTGGATCGGACCGGCGCCGCGATATTTCGGAAGCAACGATCCATGCACATTGATGCAGCCGCGCGGAGGCAACGAGAGCACCGCTGGAGGCAGGATACGCCCGAAGGCCGTGACCGCGATCAGGTCCGGCTTCCACCCAGCCAACGTCTGAAGAAATTCCGGGTCCTTCATCTTGAGGGGCTGCAGCAAAGGAATCTTCTCCCGCTGAGCCAGGAGCTTCACCGGCGACGGCGTGAGGACTTGCCCGCGCCCTTTCGGGCGATCCGGCTGCGTGACCACGCCGACCACGGCATCGTCCGACTTCAACAGAGCTTCAAGAGAGGCAGCCGCAAAATCCGGCGTGCCCATAAAGACAACGTTCATGTTATCGCTTTAGCATTGCAGATGCGCGAAAGCAACCAGGCCGCGCGGCTGCTGGCTTGACTTGCCGTTCCACGCTTTGTTAGCATCCTCCTGCGGGGTGGAGCAGCCCGGTAGCTCGTTGGGCTCATAACCCAAAGGTCAGAGGTTCAAATCCTCTCCCCGCAACCAACCTTCCCTCTTTTCTCTCAACAACTTGCAGCGGTTTCGCTCCCAGCCCCGGCCACAGTGTAATTAGCCGATTGTGCTAACACTGTGCGACCTCCAGCCGAGCACGATCCAAGATCTCTATCCCAGCGCGTAAGCTTTCCGGATGATGATGGGCAGACTGCATCACCATCGAGATCGTCTTCCATCGTCCGAGCTTTTGCACGGCGTGGATGTCCGCCCCGCCTGCACGAGTCGAGTGGCAAAGGTATGGTATCTGTGCTCACGCCCATGAAGGCCGCCAGTTCCTGGATCGACAGATCCGATGTTTTCATGAATCCCCCTCCGTTGCAACACATCGCTCCACGAAAGCGCCGGAGATCCTGCCCTAGGAATTAGACAGATGTATGTTTATGACGGCTCATGGATGGTTCGGTGCGCAGGTCATGACGGTTCGACGATCGAGCCTGTACCCGCTCGGCATGATGAGAAGCGTAAAGCGAAAATAAGGAAAGGGGAATGAGACAGATGAGGACAGCTTAGGACAGTACAATGCCTGAGGCCAAGCCAGGACCAAGTCCTGGGCATCCACCCTGAGCTTGTCAGGGCTGAACTACGCCTGGCATGTTGCCTCCCCGCAGGGAAGATCCACAATGATACGGACCCCTTGCCCCATGCCGGACTGCACCTCGCACCGGCCCCCGATCTTCTTAGCCCGCACCGCGATATTGCTCAGCCCCAAGCCCTGCCCTGAAACCTGCCGGGGGTCGAACCCCAGGCCATCGTCTTCGATCATCAACCGCATCCCGCCGTCGCGCAAGCTGAGCGTCACGCGCCCCGTGGCGCCGTGCGAATGCCGCTGCGCGTTACTGACCGCCTCCTTGGCGATGAAGAAGCACTGTTCCTCCATCGCCTCCGTGAGACAAGCCAGCGCGACAGGAGCCAACTCCACCTGAAACAGGAAGCCCCGCGGCCCCTGGGCTGACAGCACGAAGTCCTTGAGGGTTGCTTCAAATGATTGATGGCCGCGCGCCTAAAGCGTGCCGCCGCGGATGGATTCGCGCAATTCACGGATCACCCCATTCAACGAGGCCAACCCTGCCGCAATCTGAGTTCGCGCCGCGTCCGCACTCTCGCCAATCAATTCCATGCCCTCCCGCAACGTCAGCCCCAGGGCGAACAGCGATTGGATGGCGCCGTCATGAAGATTCATCGCCATGCGCTCCCGCTCATCCAGCGCCTCCTGCAGCAACCGCTCACTCTGAGCAAGGGCCTGCTCTGCGATCTGACGTTCCAGCCTTGCCCCCAGCATATTGGCAACGGCCTGCAGGAAATTGACCTCGTTCTGGCTGAACAGCCGAGACTCCCTGGTGTGAGCGGCGAGGACACCCCAGGGACGGCCATTGACATACATCGCCACGCTCATGCCACTGGAAATACCCTGTTCACGGAGTAGCGGCGGACCTGAAAATCGCGTCTCGAGGTTCAGGTCCTGAACCACAACCGGCTCAGGGGCGGTCAAGGTATAGCCTGCCTGCGAATCGAGCCCGGCGCGCACCTGCGCATGGCCCACCAGCCCGTCAGGCCAGCCCGTTCCGGCTCGAAGAAGAAAGACCTGGCCTCCCGGCAGGAGCTCCAGCACCTTGCTGAAGTCCGCCCCCAACGCCACCGCGACCAGACGCGTCGCTTCCTGCAGCACGAGATTCATGTCCTGATTCAACAACGCAGAGAGCCCCAGTGTTGCCACAGCCGCATAATGTTTTGTGTGGGTGAGCAACACCGCCTCGGCCTGCTTGCGCAGCGTGACATCCAGGACCGTGGTGCGCAGCTGAACGAGTGACCCGGCCTCACCCTGCATGGCCACCGATTCGAACTGGGCCCAGACCGGCATGTCACCCTGTGGCCTCAGTTCCACTTCGCAGGTGTGCCGGATTCCGACGTTGGAGAGTGTCACGATATGGCGACGAAGCGTAGCTCGATCTTTCTCCGCCACAAACCGCGAGACGAGTCTCCCCAGCACCTGTGTCCTGGTGCCTCCCAGTAACGTACAGGCAGGCAGATTCGCTTCCAGGATTTTCCCTGTGGAATCCATGGTCAGGTAGCCGGTGGGCGCACCGTCGTAGAGGTCCCTGGACGCTTCGAGCTGCACCTGGGTCCAGCGCAGCTCCTCGTTCTGCATCTCCAGCTCGACCTGATGCACTTGCAGTTCCTGCACCAGGTGCTGCGTATCTAGGCTCGACATCGCGCTGACGTCGCGGCATGTGAGGAGCAGATGCGCTTCTGCCAGCTGTCGGGCCTTGGTGCGTTTCCCGGATGGGTCAGGTGTCGCCGCCTTCACGGCCCCTCTCGGACATAGGCATGATCATCCACGAGGGTACAGATCGAAGAGTCCCCGGCAAATTGGCAGACGGACGGAGAGTTCTGCGGGCACCCCGCATCCACGGTGCCTGTCTTACGCCGGGACCTCTTGGCCGACGATTGATCGAGCCGCAGGGAACAGACAGCCCCCCCCGCACAGTATCGTGCTTGCCGTTCCGATTCGAGAGGTCCAGCACCACACAGGTGCCTTGCTGAGGGATCGAGGACACTGACAGGGTTGCGCCCATACTGTCCGCGCGGGCCTCCATGCTGACCAGCCCATGTCCTGACCCCGTCACTTCATTGCGGTTATAGCCGATGCCGTTGTCTCGCACCACGAAATAGACATGGTCCTTCCGCTGAAAAAGCGACAACTGTATGCACGAAGCCTGAGCATGCCGCAAACTATTGCTAAGCACCTCCTTGGCCAGCTTGAGGAGCTCCACGCGCTGCGCAGAGGGCAGGCCGCCCGCGACGGCAGCATCGATGGATACGTGAACGGGCTGCCCATGGAACTGGGCCAATGTGTCGGCCATGGTACGAAGCGAACCAGCCAGATCATGCGCTGGCACAGCGGAGCCCCCTGCCAGCCCTCCGATCAAGCCCCGCACCTCTTGCATCACGGAGTTGAGCTCGTCGACGCTTCGGACCAGCAGCGCCGCCGCCTTCTCCGATGCCTCCACGAAATGCTGCTTCCCAGCTTCGAGGCCCAAGCCAATGGCAAAAATGGACTGGAGACTCCCGTCATGGAGATCGTGGCCCATCTGTGCCTGCGCCGCCAAGTGCTGTTGTTGTTCACGCTCATGCTGCCGCGCCTGCAGTGCCGCCGCACAGAGACGCTCCGTGATATCCAGGACCACGGTGTGCACATGAATCTGCCGCCCAACCTCACCCGGAACGACCACCGACAGAAACTTCATCGAGCGCCGCACCCCCTGCTGTGGCACGAGACCCACTTCACAGACTTGCTTGAGTCCTGTTTTGCTGAGCAGGCGAAGGTGGCGAACGTACGTGATCTGATCCTGCGCCGCCACAAACTGGATGACGGATTGCCCCACTAGAAGGTTCCGCTCCGTACCCAGCAACCCACAAGCCGGCAGATTCGCGTCCAGGATGACTCCCTTGTGATCTAAAATCAGGTAGCCGGCAGGCGCATTATCATAGAAGGCGTCGTCGTGGGTATGGATCGTTTCATAATGGATCTGAGCTTGGCGGAACGCCTCGTTCTGCCGCTCCAGCGCGACCTGACGAATCTGCAACTTATGCACCAGCCGTTGCAGGTCCTTGGCTGGCATGGCCGCGATCTCACGGGAGGTGCGGCACACCCGCACGTTTGCCGGTCGGCGAGGGACCCCGCCCCTCGTGGATCTGCCTGATTTGTTAACCATGGAGCCTTTCTCTAGAACGGTTGCAGCGCCCGTCAAGATTGCCCCTAAGCAAGAAAAATAGCTATAGGTATATGCCAGTACAGAATCCTGCAACCATTCCCGGCGTACCGACGGGAAATGGGGAAGACGACAAGCCCGCGCACGTACGATCCAGCATTGCCACCCTAAGGCTCAGATCTGCGTTGGTCGTGATGCCGTACAGCGCTGAGCCGGACAACACCTTGCTGTGTTGTCCGGCTCGATCCCCCGTCAGACGTTCCAGCCGGTGCCCGGTGGTTGTCCATATTCTGGCGGCCAAGGGACCAGATTCTCGCTGCATTGTCGGCACCGACAACGTCGCTTAGCTTGCACGCCATCGACCACTCGACCATCTGTCACAATGGTCTGGCGCATCGCCCGCTATCCCCACTGTCATAATATTACGTACGGAATTGAACGGACATCTACATTTTTGCCCCTATCGGCGCTACAGGGGGAATGAGTAGTCTAACCTAAGTGCATGAATCCGCATGTAACGAACAGGTGGCATGTCATCGTGTCTTTGGCACAAGGATTGCGAAGAGCCCTCTTCGAGTTACGGCACCGCGAGAGACAGAGAGGCTCTCGCATGGTCCACACCACATACTAACCAGGGGGGCGAGCCATGAAATCATTTGAAGTAACGCGCATGCTGGTATTGACGCTGGCCATCACCGTCGTCGGGCTGACGGGAGGCAGCTTCGCATTGGCGGAAAATCCGCAAAATGAGAAGCTGGACACCGTGCCGGGACTGACGCATGAAATCATCGACGGTGAGGTGATCAAGATCGACGGCGCCGTGTACACCGTTCGAAGCGGCTACTCGGACAATGGCAGCGCCAGTCAGGCTCGTGCCTGGGGCGGCTCACTGACGCAGAAAGAAGTCCGCGTCTATGTCGGCAAAGACACCAAGAAGATCAAAGGAGAGAAGAAAGTCGGAGATAGAATCCGGGCCGAAGTGACGTTCGGCGGCTTTGCCAACTCTATTCAGTAATAGTCTGATGGTCACTCATCGAGACGGGCCGGTCCGCAAGGATCGGCCCGCTTTGTTTATCGTTCATCGCGCACCATTTCCCAGCTTGGCGGACTGTTTCAGACTCTTACAGTTATTCGTCGTCGCCAACTCCGAATAGCTGCGCAAGCTGAGCCACGGTATAGGAGGTATCGGGCTTCAAGATGATCAACGGGATACCAGCCGCCTGCACGGCTACCTGGATCTCCCGCCGCCTGGCCAACTCTTCCGGCTGAGAAGGCAATCCCTCCCCAAGCAACACCACCTGCTCGACAATCTTCGATCCCGGATGGACCAGCACAAAGTCGAGCTGCTTCAGCGCAATCTTCCGCAAGACTTGCAGGCGGGCCTTCCCCTCCCCCTCGACACTGAGGATCGACCAGAGCGGAACCCTCGCAAAGACAAGAAAGTGGTCTTGCGCCGCCATCCGTATCAGGTTGTAGAGCAGGAGATCTGCGTCGGTCAGCAGAGGCTGAGGCTTCAGCGTGACGCCGCGAGGCAGAACGAAGGCCTCCTTGTTCACCGGCTCACCGGCTGACGAATCTTTCAGCTGCCACAGCTGGTAGGCCAGGAATGCGATGGCCAGGAAAATGAATAGGTTCTCCATCGTACCGCTACCTCGAGGGAAGGGATTCACGCCAGCGAGGCCCGTTTGGCACAATCGTGCCCAGGATCACGGGATGCGTGGCGCCAGTCACAGACGGAAGGTTGCCCCACTGCCCGGTCACGGTGTGGTAGGCCAATAGAGCAAAGGCCACCGCCTCAAACGACTTGCTGTCCCATCCGATGGCGTCGAACGTGGTGACCGGCACCGGCGCGAACACCGCCGCGAGATGCGTCATGATCGCGCGATTGCGGACACCGCCGCCGCCCACCACCACTTCATCGATTTCACCCTTGATCCAACGCCGCGCGGTCCCTACCGCCTTGGCCGTCCAGAGGCTGCAGGTCGCCAGCAAATCCTCGATCGACAGGCCTCGCTGCTGCTGAATCGAGAGGAGCACGTCAATCAGTTCCGGACCGAACGCTTCCCGTCCAGTCGATTTCGGTGGCCGCTGGGACAAAAAGGGATGGGCGAGCAGTTTCTTGAGTACTTGTGGATCGACCTGCCCTTTCATCGCCAGCTTTCCACCACGATCCATCGAGAGTCGCCCATCCGTCAACCGCGCCATGAGACTGTCCAGCACCATATTGGCCGGCCCCGTATCGAACGCCTGCACCGTAGCGAGGTCTCCGCCTCTCGGCACATAGGTCACGTTGCTGATGCCTCCGAGATTCACGATCAAACGCGATCGGCGCGCATGTTTCATGAGCAAGGCATGAGCCAGCGGCGCCAAGGGAGCCCCCTGCCCCCCGGCGGCCATGTCCCTGGTCCGAAAATTCGCGACCGTCGTAATGCCCGTTCGCTCGGCAATCACGGCCGGTTCGGCAATTTGCAGGGTGGACCGAATCGCGCCGACACCGGGCACAGGGATGCCATGGGGCAGATGGTGCAGAGTCTGGCCATGAGAACCGATCAAGGCCACGTCCTCCGGCTGAAGCTTCGCCTGCCGGATCACCTGCAACGCCGCCTTGGCGAACCATTCACCGAGCAGCACATTGAGGTGGCAGACCTCCGCGACCGTCCCGGACACAGAGGCGGAGAGGATGCGCTGCTGCAACGAGCGGGGGTAGGCGACTGTATGGGCCGCGAGCGTCCGCGCTTTAAAGGTACGGCCGCGCCCGGTCATCTCCACGAGTGCGGCATCCACTCCATCACCGGAGGTCCCGGACATCAGTCCCACAACATACATGGATGCAATTCTCCGGTGACAGTCGATCACGTGTGCCGATTCGCTACGCTAATAGAACTGTTCGGCGGGGTCAAGCAGGGAGGCCCCGCAGGATGCTCAAAAAGTCCATCCAGCAAGGCCGCAGCGACTGCGCAACTGTGAACTCTGAACGCTGAACGCTGAAATGAGAATTAGTTTCCCCGTTCATCACTCACCGTTTCCTGGTTTGGCAAGTTTTTCAGTCGCCGGCTAGACAGGCGCAATGGCCGACCGTATGATGGCGGACGCTACGCAGACTTATCCAAGGATCGCATGACCGCACGGGACCTCATCGACACATGGGCACGCCGGCTTGAAGCCGAACAGAAGCGCGCAGCCAGCACAGCGCTCGACCAGCCCATGACTCAGGTGGCAGGCCGGCTAGTGCAGACGGTCGGCACCTTGCATCTCTATGAGCTCCGGCTCCCGCAGGGCTCGTCCCTCGAGCCTGACACGCCCCTCTCGATTATCCCTCCGGACGACATGGAGCCGACTGAAGGCCTCGTACTCGGCGGGCACGACAATGTGGCCCTGGTCCAGACCTTCGACAGCATCGGGCAGTCCTGTACGGACGTGACCCTGGTGCCAGATCGAGCCGGGCTGCTGGCCACATCGGCCAAGCGATTGCGGGACATGCTCGCGCAGCCGGACGCCTATCGGCTTGGTCCGGCAGACCGGTTGGCTCCCCTCCTTGAAGCAACGACGGGAGCGGGGGAACGCACAGGCGCGGGATCGTCGATCCTCACGACCGTCTGGACGGACGAGCTTTCCGTACGGCGGCAGCGACTGGCGACGTTGGCCATCGAACTGATTCGGTCGAATAAACGGATCCTGGTCGTCTGTCCCGATCACCAGCAGGCGGATGCCCTCGTCGGCACGATTGCACGAGCCATGAAAGCCGCGGGACTCACCTATAAAACCTGGGTCACTCGCTATGAAATGGCCCTGGCCCAGCAGGTCGAAGGTATCGGGGTTCAGGAGCTCGGGTTCGAAGCGCAAATGCACCAGTTCTATGCCAAGTCTCGCGCCGACAAGGCCGCGCTCCGGCGCAAATACGAGCGGTTTCGCGAATTGACCCCTGTCTTGGCCTACAAGGGGCAGAAGCAAAAGGATCTCGACGAAGTGCGCCTCCTGGAATGGCGCTTGATGACACAGCTCACCGACCTCCAGAGCAAGATCGCAGACGTGAATGCCACCTTGGCGGAATATGAAAACCTCCCGCTCTTCCGGCGGCTCAGCCTGCAAGCCGTCGGAAAAAACGTCGAATCGTTGCATCAATATCTCGAACTCTACGAGAGTCAATGTGCCGAACTGAAAGGAGAGCTCGATGTCGCCAAGACGCGCATCAACGAACTCGTGCCGGAAGCGGCTGTGCCAAAGGACATGCGACCGGAGTTTGACGAACTTAAAGAAGACATCGTCCATCTGGGCGGGACCAAAAAAATCCGCGAGATACTTGCGGCGGAAGAAGACACGAACCGCCAGGCCTTCATTCAGAATCGGCGGCTCGTGGTCACCACGGCCCCGCGGGTACTGAGCGATCCCCTCTTCAGCCGGGTCCGGTTCGACGTCTTGATCGCCGATGAGGCGCCCTGGATCGCGGCGGCCCCCCTGCTCGGCGCAGCAGGGCTCGTGCGCGAGCGGATCGTGCTCAGCGGCGACACCAGGGACATCGCGACAGCCGGGCTCTGGGCCTCACAAACGGCACAAGCGAGATAATCACGCCCCTTGCTTGACGGGGACCTCATTAATTCAGGATAATCCCCTTCCACCTCGATGTGCCGAAGTGGCGAAACTGGCAGACGCACTAGATTCAGGGTCTAGCGCCCGCAAGGGTGTGCGGGTTCAAATCCCGCCTTCGGCACCAAATTTCTCGACGTAATTGAGATGCTCAGTCGGCTAGCTGGACAGGTTGCAGAACGGTCGCAGATCGATCGTCTTGCGGAACTCGGTCCTCCCATTCCCCAGCCACAATGGACTTCCTTTCCGACACCACCAAAAAAGAAAAACGCAATCTTCTCGCTGCCGGATTTACCGGAACCATTGTCGCTCAGCTCAAAATAAATCGAACAGAGATTGACTTCGTTGGGTTCAAACTTCACAGCGAAGAACTGCCCGTCGTCGTCGTCGCGTCGCTCTGTGCGGCGATCGCGTACTTGCTCATCAAATTCTGCTCCTCATATCTGCATGAACGGTGTCATTCGGACATGGACGCTCTTGCCGCTCAAATACGTGAAGGAAAAACCGGCATAGACATCGCTCAAGCAGAGAAAGAGATCAAGGAATCGATGCACCTGCTCGTGGAGCAACAACGGTCTTTTCTTGCGCAGCAGGAACACGAAGAGACGCGCTTGGCAGGCATACGAGCGAAAATTGGTCAAGGCGACAGTGCCCACGATGCGGCGCTCAAAATACTGGAAGCCAAGAAAAACGAATTTGCTCAAGCCCTTGGCGCCCTACAATCACCGTTCGGAAGCGAGCATTTTGATCGTGTGCATATTCAGTCGTTGGGTTACTCGATCGATCAGAAACGGATCCAGGGCGAACTTGAAAAATTGGATCGGAGCTGGGCGGAATATTCACGAGATCGACAAACGGCTCGGCAAAAAGAAGTCGAACATCTGCAGCGTGAACAGCATCGCTCGAAAGAAAGGCAGCAGGCACGGGCAGCGAACATGGCACTCGACGAAGAGGCCATCACTGCGAAGCGGCTTTCCGTCTCAAAATGGAGGCACGCGCAAAGGGGGGCCACGGTCGTCACTCCCCTGCATCTATTCCTCGACGTGTACCTGCCCATACTCGTCGGGCTAACAGGTCTGGCTTCTCTCGGTTGGCTCGCATTTCATCTTCCGGAACCGAAGCCTATTACGCTCCCATTCTTCTGATCGAACGAGATCCTGATCCTTCCCGGAGGCCCCCACATTTCTCGCGCATTCGAGCCCGCAATGCGCCTCCATCCATGCGCGAACGCTGTGAACTTCCCCCATCGCCCTTGCCTACGGTTGTCATATGGAGTTTAATGAAGAGGCGGAATCGGAAGATGCCGCGTCGCCATGCGGGGATTATCCAGGCCACGGGCATCATCGTTATGGATCGACGACCGTGATCGAAGACCTGGGAGTCCCAAGTCGGAGGTTCGTATACGAAAGGACGGAAACATGATTGCACAAATTCTACCAGTGCTCATCGTGGCGCTGACAGCCGTGGGCATTATCGGCTGTACAACCCCCGGTTCAGGGATTGTCGAGATCACGGACAATACCTATATGCATTCGCAGTTTGGGACTCTGCTTACTTTCTCCGGCGGTGAGGTTAAGGCAGATCTCTACAGAGAAGCGAAAGCGTTTTGTGCCGCCAAGGGGAAAAAGCTTGAACCCTTAAGTTCGACCGCACAGGACGTCACGACGAGTAACTTTTCCTCCGCTGAGATTCAATTCAAATGTCTGTAGCGGAGAGGAGTCTCACTCGCCTACGGTCCGGTACATTTCACTGACTCCCCGCCCCGGCAACCCCCTCACGACCCGAAATCGGCCCCTGCTTGCCGCGAGCGCGTTACGGCGATGATCGCTCTACATTTCCCTGGCTCGTGAGCCCGCCACAGTACGATTGCACCTCGGCAATTCGCGTCGGGAGGGCCGGATGATCGCCCAGATAATCAGCCCATAATTGTTCGCCGGTATGTTGCCGCAGCAAAACTAAGGCCTCCGCCATTTGACTGCAACCGGAAGGGCGGAAGAGCCCAGTCCATGTGCCACTCGCCTCGCTCAACAACCGTGCCCCTTCACGATCAGCCGCTGTTTCGTCTTCACGTGTATACAGATTCGACACGAGACTGGTCGCAGCCGAGCCGACATTGCCCACGATATAACCGACCCATGTGATCTGCGCCACGACTGAGAAAAAGGCCTTCACGGCCAGCTTCGTCTGGTGCCGCTCTTGGTAGACGGCCAGATGCCCTAACGTATAGTGGGCCAGCTCATGGGCCAGGATCGCTTGGAGCGGTTCAGCTGACAGCTGCTGCAACGCGCCCTCGGTGACGGTCAGACGATAGCTGCAGCCCTGCTTCGCATCGACATCTTCGGCAAACCAAACTGAGGCGTTAATCTGATCAGTCTGCGCAATGACCACGCAGGCCTTGGGAGGGGGGACGACTTGCCTGTTCATCGGAGTCGCCAGGGACCCAATCGCGTGCAATTCGTCCGATTGGGGGGCGCGGCTACGAGTCGCACAGGCTGACAAGAGACAAAGCAGGAGGATCAGCAACAGCCGCATGAGAAAAGCCTACAGGCTTAATGCCCAGTTCGCAATCCAGCGCCCGTCAGCCCCAGGAACTCTCGCCTGAAGTACAGCTCCAAAGCGCAGTCACTCCAGCACTATGAAAAAAGTAGTGGGATTTATTTGTTAAGAACGAGCCGCGCGCATACTGGCCGACTGCAGCAGCATCAGGCGGCTATGGAGGGCGGTGAGATCATCCAGCAGTTCAATCTTCACTTCACGAAGCAGATCTCCGATGGCACAGGCGCCTTGCCCCCCGACCGCCACGGGCCAGCGAGCCGACAGAGGCGCGAGCTCCTTGAGAAGCTGCCGAGCTGCGGCATCTGGCTTGATTTCTGTCAGCGAGAGCAACACAAGATCCGGATGGATCCGATCGCAAAAATCAGACAGGGCCGCAAAAGGAAGGTTCGGGCCGAGATAATAGACGTGGCACCCTCTGGTCGCGGCAAGATAGGCCACGGCCTGCGCCCCGATCTCATGGGTTTCACCTTCCGGGCAAGCAATCAACACTCGCGGGCCGAATTCATTCACTGGAAGCTGGTTCATGACCGAAAATAATTTCTGCTGGGCAATCTTCGTCACATAATGTTCGACGGCAACATTGATACGGCCCTGGTGCCAGAGCTCTCCGATGCGCCGTTGCAAGGGAAGCAGAATCCGCTGGACGGCTTCTTCAAAGGGAATGACGGCCACTGCTCCGTTCAGTTTGCGTTCGAATCCTGCTTTATCCAGCGGGTCGAGCAACCCGAGCAAATCATCTAACAGACGCTCATGGGGCTTCTGCTCTTCCGCGGAGACAGGAGTCGTGACATGCATCCGTGCGACCAACGACTCACGCCCCTCCTCCGCGAGGGCACCGATCGTGGCGCCTTGCTCCATCTGTGACTTTAGAAAGCGGAGGAGCGCCACTTCTTCGTCACTATATTCGCGATAGCGATTGGAGCTTCTGGAAGGTACGACAAGCCCATATCGCCTCTCCCAGACGCGAATGACATCCTTCGAGAGGCCGGTAAGTTTCGCAACCATATGAATTCTATGAGTATTCATATGCTTATTTTCATTGTATTATGATGTCTAATGTTTGTCAAATATTTTTCATCTTAACACTTGACACATTGGACAATATGCTTTATACATTAGACATACTTGCTTCAAACATTGGACGCAGACCAAGGGAGGGAATCATGGCAAGAGCTTTCATCGGGACAGCAGAAACGGACCGGCTCGGGACCCACAAGTTCTCTTCTACGGTCCAACAGGAATCCATCTGCAGCCGATGCGGGGGTCTCATGGTCGGCGACTGCTGCATGGATTTACTGAACAGCACCGGCGAGTTGGAGTTTGCCGCCTCACGCTGTGTGCAATGTGGCGAGGTCGTCGATCCCGTCATCCTAAGCAATCGACGAACGCAGCAAGTGCCGATGACGGCTCATAAGGCAAGCATACTAAGTATTTACATTGATCGTTAGGCGGCGATGCACTAGCATTGTTAAAGAGCCAGGCAAGTCCTGGGGTTGCTAACCAAGGAGGTTTATCATGCGGAGTCAAACAATGTTTCAGGTTGGATTGGGGGTGGCGTTAATGGCAGGAGCCATCTCCGTCGCCGGTGCGGCTGACATGCCGGGCAGCGACAAAGACATGGTGCCCATCCCGAAGGGTGAATTCACCATGGGGAGCAGTCACCATTCAGATGAGGCCAGACACCAGGTCGTACTCGATGCCTACTTGATCGACAAGTTTGAAGCATCGAACACACGGTACAAAGAGTTCATGAAAGCCACCGGTCACCCGGCCCCGGCCTATTGGGACGATCCACGGCTCAGCAAGCCCAATCAGCCGGTCGTCGGTGTGAGCTGGACTGACGCGAGCGCCTTCTGCAAGTGGGACGGCAAGCGGCTTCCCACGGAAGCAGAATGGGAACGAGCAGCCAAGGGTCCGGAAGGCGACAACCATTATCCCTGGGGCCATACACTCGACCCGAAGAAAGCCAACTATGGGCAGAATGTCGGCCATACCACGCCAGTGGATTCCTACCCGGATGGCGTGAGCGGGTTTGGGGTCTACAACATGGCGGGCAATGTCTTTGAATGGGTAGAGGATTGGTATGACTTGAAATTTTATAAGGAGAGCCTTGCCCTGAACCCACGTGGCGCCGAGAAGGGCTACAACTTTGCCAATCAAGGCCCAGTCAAGGTGTTACGTGGCGGTTCCTGGCTCGCGCCGGGCTCCTCCCTCCACACGAGCCATCGGTTCTGGAATCAGCCGGAGAATAACTCCTATGGAGTCGGCCTCGGGTTCCGTTGCGCGAAATCGGCGCAGATTGTGTCCGACGAAGCCATGCAAGCAGGCCGCGATGCCTTCATGCAGGCATTAATCGCGATGGGTGTCGAGAAGAACGCTGATGCGATGGCCTCCATCGACAAGGCGTTGGCGTCAGATCCGGACAACAAGGAATACCTGGCGACCCGCGATCTGATCAAGAAGAGCATGAAGAAGAAATAGCTGAAGGATTAGGAGGGGGGGGCGCCACCGCCCCCCTCGGAGGACAGACGTCCTGACTAGTGGGCTGAAATGAATAATTCCAAAACCATGTTGAAGCGGTTCTTTCCACTGATTTGATCGTGACGGAGGCGGACCTATGACACCAGGCAAGATTTTCCTGACAGGGATCGTCCTCATCGCGTTACTCGGGGCCTCACCCCTCCAGGCAGGCCCCATCGATTCGGCCAAGCATCCGCACCCGGAGAGCGCGAAGGCGGTGCACGAGGCCCAGCATGATGTGGACCATGCCTGGGAGGTCTATCATCGCGCGGCGTTAGGAGGAACGGTCGCATCCCCTGCCCTGCAGGCGGACATCGAGGAGCACCTGCACGAAGCCAGAACCCTCGTCACCCAGGCCCAAGAGGCAGCCGCGCAGGGAGACAGCCGTGAGGTGAAACGTCTCGTGAGCCAAGTGAAGGCCCATACCACCAAGGCCATCGAGGGGAGCAAGGAGCAGAAGAAATGACACAAGGTCTGATGACAAGAGGAACCAGCTGGAGCACGACCGTTGCAATAATGATGGCCCTCGCCTCAGCTGCCGCCATCGCGCCAGTCGTGGCAGCGCCCGCGGCGCAACAAGAACTGGACCCCGTTCCCATGGTGACCATTCCTGCCGGAGCATTTCTGATGGGAAATCCGGAACACAAAGGCCGGGCAGATGAATGGCCGCAGCGATCTGTGCACCTCGACGAGTTTGCGATCGATCAAGTCGAAGTGACCAATGAACGATATCTGGTATTCGTGGCGACCACAGGCCACCGAAGCCCGCCCAATCCCTATGGCACAGGCCCGCTCGCAGCCGTGAAGGGCATCGAGCAGCTTCCGGTCGTGCAGGCCACCTGGTACGACGCCTAGGCCTTTTGTTGATGTGCCAAGAAGAGGCTCCAGACGGAAGCGGATTGGGAGAAAGCGGCGCGCGGCACCGTTGGTCGGCTCTTTCCCTGGGGCAACGAACCAGCGACAGCGAAGCGGGCGAACTTCGACCGTGAGTGGAATGAAGAGAACACCTTGCATCCGGCCGGGTCCTTGCCTGGCGGCGACTCACCCTACGGAGTGAAGGACATGTCGGGCAATGCTCGAGAGTGGGTGCAGGATTGGTATGACGCTGAGTACTACCAACATGCGCCGGATCGGAATCCCCAGGGGCCTGACAAGAAAGGCGTGGTCCGATCGATTCGCGGCGGGTCTTGGCATAGCCCAACCTCCGACATCACGACGACGGCTCGCGGGCGCGGCGGATTCGCGCTGCAGACCCACGGGACGGGCTTTCGCTGTGCAAGAAGTCTCGAAGGCCAGGCCCAACAGAAGTAGGCGATCTAGATGGTGCTGCGATGAAACGAGATGACCACAGCAAAACTTTCCGGGCCGGTTTGTTCTTCCTATCAGGGTGCGCCGCGACTCCGCACGGCGTCTCCCGCTGAGGCAGATAGGCCCCTCCATCGGGAGGGACCTGTCTCCTTGGTCCACAAGAAAAGCTGGGCGCAAGAAACAAGGCGCGGAACTGTCGGCGCCAGGCGAAAGAAGGCGAGCCATGCACATTGTTGTGACAGGCGGAACAGGCTTCATCGGTCGGCCCCTCTGCGCCTCCCTCTGTCAGGAGGGGCATCGGGTCACGCTTCTCACGAGGAGGAAGGACGACGCGCAACGGTTGTTCGGCTCCGCTGTGACGGCCATCGAGTGGGACGGCAAAAATGCGGGGGCCTGGGAACACTGTCTCGAAGGGGCCGATGCCGTCATCAATCTCGCCGGGGCACCCATTGCTGATGGACGCTGGACCGATGGCCGCAAGCGCCTTCTCACGGAAAGCCGGGTCCTCGCCACTCGCCTGCTTGTAGAGGCCCTGTCCCGTTGCGCCTCGAAACCCCGCATGCTGATTAGCGCCTCCGGTATCGGCTACTACGGGGCCAGCGACGATCGTGTCCTGGATGAGGGGGCCGCGCGGGGCCAAGGGTTTCTGGCCGATCTCTGCCTTGCCTGGGAAGCGGAGGCGCTTCGAGCAGCGGAGTTCGGTGTGCGAGTCGTTACGTTGCGGACCGGCATGGTGCTCGAACAAGAGGGCGGGGCCTTGCCGAAGATGTTGTTGCCCTTCCGGCTCTTTGTTGGCGGCCCGATCCTGCCGGGAACTCAATGGGTGTCGTGGATCCATCGGCGTGATCACATCGGTCTGATCCAATGGCTGCTCACAACGCCAAGCGTCTCTGGTCCCGTCAATGCGGGGGCGCCAGGGGCTGTGACGATGAACCGGTTCTGCGAGCTGCTCGGACAAGTCCTCCATCGACCTTCCTGGCTTCCCGTGCCTGGCTTCGCATTGCAGATGGCATTGGGTGAACTGGGGACGCTCATGACCACGGGCCAACGGGTCAATCCGGCGAAGGCAATTTCCGGGGGATACGTGTTTCATTATCCGACGCTGGAGCCGGCCTTACGGGCGATCCTGACGAAAGAGTGAAGGAGGGTACGTTTGGCCCATAATATTTGGCAGCCGAATCCTCCCGTCGCCTCAGAGTCACGACATGATGGATCGTCTCAGGGAGCAGGAGCAAGGACTTTACTTCACAAGGAGGACATCCTATGAACATGAACAGAATCATCATGGCCTCGTTTCTCTTTCTGACCCTTCTCTGTTCTCTGTCAGACGGCACGAATCAGGTCATGGCCGCCGAGGGACAGGATAAGCCAGGGAGTCAGGCCCAGCGGCCACACGGAGACGATCCTAATCTGCCCAATGGGGTGATTGGCGTGTCACTGCATGTCGGGGCAGAACGAATCGGCGATCCTGCTTCGTTGTACGTGGCCCATGTGCATCCGGAGGGTCCTGCCCAGCAAGCAGGCCTCAAGCACGGAGATGAGGTGGTGACGGTGAACGGTGCGGCAGTAGTCGGTAAGACCTATGAGCAGGTGGTGAAGATGGTGCGCGGGGAAGCGGGCGCCGTGGTGAAACTGGGCGTGAAAAGAGACGGGGTCCTGCGAGAAATTGCGATTACACGCATCCCCAGCGAAACACTCTACAAGGGCGAAATGGGATCACATGGGGGTCCGGCACGATAGGGGGGTGGATCATGCTCAATAGCCTAAAGACATTCGCCGCCCTTGGACTCGTGGTCATGCTTGGCGCGGGACCAGCGTTTGGCGAACCACCAGCCGCTGTCGCCGGCTTACCGCGGACCAGCCTGATGAAGGCGAATATCTACCTGTTGGCTGGCGATTACCGTCGGGCGCTGGAGGCCTGTCAGAAAGAAATCGATAACGCGCCCTCCGTCGAGGCCTATATCCATGTGACCTATGTGTTCCATGCGATCGATGCCTACTTAGACCATCTGTCTAAAGAGGAGCGGTGGAACACCGTTGAACAGTTGCATCTAAATCTGGCCTACAAAGACCCGCAAGATTTGATCGATCCTCCCGGTGGGCTGGCCCGCATGGCAAAAGAGATGATTCAGACTAGCGTCCAGCAGCAGGCTGACGTGAGCGCGGCGATGGCCACCCGCCTGAACAAGAGCGAGGCTGATCGGTTGTGGCAACAACAGACTCAATGGCGTGCGGCAAATCCACAGACCTGGTGGACTGGCATCCCTGACGCCTGGCGTTGAATCGAGCGGAAACTTGAAGAGTCAGCTTCCGTTTGATGGAGGCAATGATGTGTAGGACGCGAATCGGGCTTGATATCAAAATACTGGGTGGACTCTTTCTGATCTTCGGCACAGTCGATCTGGTCGTCATCGCCCTGTTTCCTGCCTATGCCTTCAAGCTGTTCGGGGTCGCCGTGACCGGCCCCTCGTCCTATCTCGTCAAGCTCCATTCCCCTGCCGTGCACCTCCTCATCGGTTATGGCTTCCTCTGGTTGAGACCCTGGGCCTGGGGACTGAGCCTGGCCTATGCGGGATTCGGCCTTGTGAGCGAGACCATGAATCAACTGTCGTTCGGCTTTCATCCTGTCCGATCGGCATTTATGGCCACAACGCTGCTCTTTGCTGCCTATCTGATCCAACGACGAACCCTCTTCACGGATGGGGACCAGGCAGCGACGCATCACAGTCCGGTATCGGGGGACTTGCACTGATGAGAGGGGTTGTCTGGCTCAGACGGGATCTGCGATTACACGATCAACCGGCACTCACTGCCGCTTGCGCAGAATGTGACGAGGTCATTCCCCTCTTCGTCTTCGACGATCCCCTCTTGCGTGCCCGGCAGTTCGGCGCTCCCTGCGTGACGTTCATGGTCTCCTGTCTCGATGAGCTCGCTGCAGCCCTGGCCGATCAAGGACTTGCCTTGCAGTGGCGCCGCGGGGATCAGATTGAGGAGGTGCTCCGTTTCGTTACGGACGTCAAAGCCGATGCGGTCTACTGGAATCGCGATTACGAACCGGCGGCGATCCATCGAGATCGGAAAGTTCAACAGGCGCTCATGGCCCAGGGAGTGGTGGTCCGCACGTTCAAGGACCATGTGGTCTTCGAGGCCGAAGAGATCAGAGGTTCGACGGGAGATCCGTTGCAGCGATACAGCGCCTATCGCGCCCGATGGTGGACCAAGTGGCATGCCGCGACCCCGCCGCTCCTTCCTCCCCCCGCCAGGTTTCGGGGCCAGCGAGCTGCTGCCTCGTCACCCAGGATTGCACTGCCGACGGCGGAAGATCTCGGCTATCAGACCGTTCCCTTGTCGATCGCAGCGGGAGAGAAGGAAGCGCAGCGGCGACTCCACTGGTTTCTTGACGGCCCAGTCCATCGCTATGTTGAAGGACGGAATCTTCCCGCGATCGACGGGACATCCAAACTGTCTCCCCACTTCCGGTTCGGGACAATCTCGGTACGAACCGCCGTGCATGGAGCCCTAGGCACGCTTGCGACAGGCGGCTCCGTCTCACGTCGCGACCTGCTCACCTGGATCGATGAATTGATCTGGCGCGATTTCTTCCAACAAATCTTGTCTGCATTTCCACACGTAGCCTCCGGCCCATTCCTGAACAAGATCGGATTGCCAAGGCCCCGTCCGGCAGGAGCAGATTGGACTCGTCTCTATGCCGCCTGGTGTGAAGGACAGACTGGGTATCCGCTGGTGGATGCAGGCATGCGGCAGTTGAACCAAACCGGGTGGATGCACAATCGCGTGCGAATGGTCGAGTCGTCGTTTCTCATCAAGGACCTCCGGATCGATTGGCAAAGCGGGGAGCGCTATTTTATGCAGCAGCTCATCGATGCCGATCTTGCGGCCAATAACGGCAACTGGCAATGGGCCTCCGCGACCGGGACGGACTCCATGCCGGGGTACAGGATTTTCAATCCCCTGCTGCAGAGCAGAAAATTCGATCCGGAAGGCGCCTACATCCGACAATATGTGCCGGAGCTTGCGGCCGTTCCGCCTGACAAGATTCATGCGCCGCATCTCATGACTCAACAAGAACAAAACCTGGCCGGATGTCGTATTGGCAGAGACTATCCTTCGCCCATCGTGGATCATCGACAGGCCCGCGAGGAATATTTAGCCCTCGGCAAACAATTGGTGACGAGATGACGACCCTGCCGCTCCGTCTTGGGATCAGCCGCTGTCTCCTCGGAGACGAAGTCCGTTTTGACGGGGGCCATAAACGGGACAATTTCCTGACGGATGTGCTGGGTCGGTACGTGGAGTGGGTTCCGGTCTGTCCGGAGGTTGAGGCAGGACTGGGCACTCCTCGCGAGGCGATGCGGCTGATCGGCGATTCTCAGAAGCCACGACTCGTGACGATCAAAAGTGGAACAGATCACACGCGCGCGGTCGAGGGGATGGCCGAAAAGCGTATCAAGGAACTCGCAGCGCTTGATTTATCCGGCTACGTCTTTAAGAAGGGTTCGCCGAGCTGCGGCATCGAGCGAGTGCGTATCTACAATGAGAAGGGGATGCCGGCCCGGAACGGAGTCGGTCTATTTGCGCGGGCTTTCATCGAACAGTTCCCGTTGATTCCCGTCGAGGAAGAAGGACGGCTCTGCGATCCGACGCTCAGAGAGAATTTCATCGAGCGGGTCTTCTGTTACCGCCGCTGGCAGGATCTCGTGGAGAGCGGAGTTACGAGACAGGCCCTGGTGCAGTTTCACACGATCCACAAGTATCTCTTGATGGCCCATAGCCCACAGCACTACCAGGCGCTCGGGAGGTTGGTTGGTCAAGCTCCTCAGCATCGTCCCAAGGTCCTCGCCAGCCTATATGGGGACCTGTTCATGAAGGCATTGGCCGTGAAGGCAACGGTGCGTAATCAGGTGAACGCGCTGCAGCATATCCTGGGCTATTTCAAGGAGCGGCTCGGCGCTCACGAGAAAGCCGAACTGCTGGAGGTGATCGGCGATTATCATCGAGGACTCACACCTTTGCTGGTCCCCCTGACGTTGATCAAACATTACGTCAGGATTTTTGACGTGGGCTACATTCGCGATCAGGTCTATCTCAACCCCCATCCGAAGGAACTGATGTTACGGAATCATGTGTAAATCTTCATGGTTCATGAAAGGAGTGTGCTGATGGCAACTGTTGTACGGGGCGTCATTCTGGTTGGTCACGGAGGCATCCCCAAGGGTTGCCCGCAGGAATTGGTCACGAAACTGAAACGGTTGGAGGCCCAGCGGCGTGCCGCGAAAATGCCGCCTTCGCCGGAAGAAATCGAGCTGGATACCAAGATCCGCCAGATGCCGAGGACGCCGGAGACGGACCCCTATCAATCAGGACTTGAGTCGGTGGCGACTCGATTGCGAGCCAATCTAGGGGAGGTGCTCTTTGCCGTGGCTTACAACGAGTTTTGTGCGCCGACTCTGGAAGAATCGGTAGAGAAACTAATTCAGCAGGGCGCGACCCACATTACCGTGACCACGACAATGTTCACGCCAGGCGGCTCTCACTCGGAAATTGAGATTCCTGAAATCCTCGACCATCTGAAGCCCAAA
Organism: Nitrospirota bacterium; assembly: GCA_026387615.1. Lineage (GTDB taxonomy): Bacteria > Nitrospirota > Nitrospiria > Nitrospirales > Nitrospiraceae > Palsa-1315. Next base: position 5,368 of record JAPLLI010000093.1, on the reverse strand, counting down.
CATCCGGAAATCGAACTCCGCTATGCCTGGCCATTCGATTTGAACCTGGTCGCGAATACTTTGGCGGAACAGATCTCACGATTTTCTTAAACAGGATCGCGGGGCGGCTGGGCTTGCGGGGAGAGGAATTAATTTGCGGCGGAGGATTCTTTTTTATCCCTTGCCACGTGTACAATGCGACGCTGTATTTCAGGCCATCACCGAGTAACCACATGCTGCCACTAAAAGTTGAATTAGCCAACGCCTTCCACGACACCAAATCGTTCAAGTGGGACCAGGGGAAAGGGTTCATCCTCGCCTCCGGCTTAACGAGCCCCTTCTACGTCGATTGCCGCTCCCTCATGGCCCACCCCGGGTCACGCAGACTCGTGGCCAGCTTGGCCTGCGAAGCACTGAAGCCGGTCGAATTCGACTGCCTCGGCGGCCTGGAGATCGGCGCCATTTCCATCGCCACCAGCATCTCGGATTTCGCCTTTGCGGCCCAACCCAAGCGAACCTGGAAAACCTTCGTGGTGCGGAAACAGGCAAAGGACCATGGGCTCGGGAAGCTGATCGAAGGATCGTTTCTGCCGGGAGATCACGCCGTAATCGTGGACGATGTGCTGACCAGCGGAGGGTCGTTGCTCAAAGCCGTCGCTGCTGCCAGGGGGGCAGGCCTGATTGTGACCCATGCGTTGGTGATCGTGGACCGGAAGGAACAGGATGGCAGGAAGAAAGTTGAAGCCGAAGGGCTGACACTTCTCAGCCTGCTCACCATCGACGACTTGACCAGCGCACAGGCCCCGTGAAACGTAAAACGTGAAACGAGTGTTATCCTGAAACTGCGGCCTTACTGAACGAACTTTTTGAACAGCCTGCGAGTTTTTTCATTTGCAGAGAAACTCGATCCCCCATCGGCGTTCCCGTACCAGCTCCTGAGCGCCTTCAACCGGGCTGACCATGCGGGACCGGCCCTTCGTCTCCCCCTCGCGCACAATACTGTAGGGGCCTCCACATTTCTCCTTCATGAGGTCGAGGGCCTCCCTACGAAACGAGGACAACATCGATCCCTGGTCTCCCTTAAATGGGTAGGCAACGACCCCTCCGCCTTCCCGCTCCTGAACCAGTTTTGCCCCCTCAGAACAGCCGACTAGAGCGATGACGAGGAGTACCGCAAGGCTTGACCAGATCTTCATGTCGCCCCTATCATCATGATGAATATGAGCCCCATCGAAAGAGCAGTCGCCCCGTCTGTCGCAAGGAGGTCCATCATGGTTCTGCGCGTCACCCTCACCCTTATCAGTCTTTGCCTGCTTTCTGCCATCTCGAGCCATAATGTGTCAGCCGACCCTTCCTATCAGCTTTCGGTCCAGCAATTACGGGCCGGAATGACCAAGGCGCCCTCAATGAACCAGAAGGGGTTCATCTTGATCGACGTCCGCTCTGCAGAGGAACATGCCACAGGATTTATCCCCGGAACTGACGTGAACATCGACGTCAGAGAAATCAAGGCTCGGCACCGGGAGATCGGGGCCAGGCAGGAAGACCACCTGGTGGTCTATTGCCAATCCGGCCACCGCAGCAACATTGCGGCGGAAACGCTGGCGGACTTGGGCTACCGTCATGTCTACAACCTCACCGGCAGCCTGGAGGCTTGGGTTGCGGCAGGCTTTCCATTGGGAAAATAACGCCACCGACTAGCCCTCCCATCTCTTCCGCTCTACCTCGTCTTAGCCCCTGCCTGTTCACGCCTCGGACTGATCCCGATCACGGCTGGCAGTCCGATATGCACGCTCGTGCTTTCTTCCAGCAAAGGAATCCAGCTGTGAAATCCTGCCATCTTAGACGTGGCTTGCCGGAGCGACGGGCTGACTGCAACGTCGGAAGACGATCCTCCGTCCATGGCCATGACCTGACGAAGCGACGGAAAAACGTCCCGCAGACATTCCCACAGGGCATGGAGGGACACGACATCCGTGGTCTTGAGGATGAGCAGGTGCCCATCCCCCTGCTCTGCGACGAGGGTCTGGTGCGCACGTTTCCCTGTTTGACGAACCCGAATTTTTCCGGTCCGGTCAAGGAGCATCAGGGATTGTGCCACTTCCCGGTAAGGAATCTGCTGTTCATCAAAGCTATCGAAGGTCAGGTCCAGCACCCTCGCGCGGCGTGAGCCTGCCTCTGCCGGTTCTGCCACAAACAGACCCAGCCACGTGCCATGCCGCCTGCTTCCCATCGAGCGGCCCTCTCCATAGAGCAGCCCGAGATAGGCATAGTTCTCGCGAAAAAGCCCGGCATTGAAGACCAGGTCGTGGCCGGTTCGTTCTTGCCATTGGTGGATATCGAGCGGATTCGTCAGGCCATCCTGCTGATAGTAATGCACGGTAAAGCGATAACGCTCCGGGTCGACGTCAATGGCGATCAGGGGTGGGACATCAGGACATTTCGCTTGAGGGCTCCAGATGGAGATGGAAAGGCCTTCTCCCAGCCGGTCCCCTGTGAGACTTTGGGCCGTTGCAATCGAGGCTTCCCCACACATGACAAAGAGAATACCCAGAAGAATGCGAGCGCTATGGGGGAAAGGGCGCGACCGGTGAAAACGGGTGTCCTGTACCATAATGGCTCGAATCCTTGTCCAGAAATCGAGTATAGAGAGCGCGCCTGGCAGCGTCAAATCCATCGCAACAAACTCGCGCCTGGTCAGCCAGACCAGGGCTGCCAGGCAACAGGAAGAGACAGGGAGCCTCCCCTACGGATGGGGAATCACGGCAGAGGGAGCAGGGATGGAGAGAGGGAGGTCGACTAAACCGGAAAACATCATCGTGGAAGACACCACCCAGTCCATGAACGGTTGCGGATAGATACCAATCACGAGGGTGCCGGCGAGACAGACATACAGCACCGCTTTGATCGGTCCAGAGACCGTAATCGGAGAGGGGTCGTGGGGTTCGCTGATGTACATCTTCTTCACGACGATAAGGTAATAGTACATGGAGATGACGATGTTGATGAGCCCCACCGTGATGAGCACGTAGAGCCCTTCCTTCATGGCCGCCACGAAAATGTAGAGCTTGCCGATGAAACCGGCCAACGGGGGCACACCGGCTAACGACAAGAGGAAAATCAGCATCGAAAAGGCGAGAAAGGGCGACCGGCGGCCCAGTCCGCTGTAGTCGTCGATCTCCTCGCTGCCGATCGCTTCGCTGACCGCAATGATAATGGCGAAGGCGCCGAGATTGGCAAAGAGATAGGTCAGGAGATAGAACAGGATCGCATCGTTGCCCATCTTCGTGCCGGCTGCGAGCCCGATCAGGACGTTGCCGATCTGCGCGATACCGGAATAGGCCAGAAGCCGTTTCATATTCTTCTGGGCAATGGCCACGATGTTCCCGTAGGTCATCGACAAGACGGATGTGCCCACGAGCAACAGGACCCAGATCGGCTTAAAGGCAACCAGGGCCACGAAGAACATCCTGAGCAGGATGGCAAAGGCCGCGCCCTTGGGGGCGATCGAGAGAAATGCCGTCACCGGGGTCGGTGAGCCATGGTAGGTGTCGGGAATCCATGAATGGAACGGCACGGCGCCGATCTTGAAACCCAAGGCGCCGAAAATCAGCAGGAACCCGATGGCCAGCCCCGGCGTGACATGGGCCAGCTTCATGTCAGAGAGAACCAGCTGTCCGGTTTCTCCATAGACCAGGCTGATCCCATAGGCGAGCAGTCCTGCGGCAAAGACGCCCAGGATGAAAAACTTGATGCCCGCTTCGTTCGACGCCATATCCTCACGGAGATAGGCGACCAGCACGTAGAACCCAAAGGTGGAAAATTCCAGCGTGACGAAAATCGACAGGAGATCGTTGGCCGAAGCCATGAACATCATCCCGAGGGCCGACATCACGACCAGGAAGTAATATTCCCCGCGGAAGAACTTGAACCGATGAATGTAATCGATGGAGGCCAGAATGACGAGGATCGTCGAGCCGACGATGAACATCTTGAAGAACAGGGCCATCCGGTCGAGAACGAACATGTTGGCAAAGAGGGTCCCGGTCACGTCACTGATATTGAACCAGGCCAGGCAGCCCAGCGTGGCCGCAAGCCCGACAATGCTGAGATAGGCCAATTGTTCGTTCGGCAACCGGGGAAATGAAAAGTCGACGATCAGGACGAGACAGAGCCAGGCCGTCAGGATAATTTCCGGCAGCAACAAGAGCAAATCGGCGGGGGATATCGTAAGCGAAAAGTTCATTGTGGCTCTCGTGACGCGTGAGTCGTTCGCCAAGAGCGGAGCCGCGGGCATCTCCGACTGGCTCGCCCCCACTGACTTCACGCCGGACGGTTCACCGTCGTGCGAAACCAGCGGCACGACGCGGGTGATCTTCGCGATCAAGGGATCGACGCCCGACCGCACCACGTTGTAGAGGTGCATGGGAAAGAAAAAGAATCCGATGCTGACCGTGATCATGATCAGGAGCGGCAGGCGATCCACCGCGGACACGGCGTCGTGCGCATGGCTATACTTCTGATCCATGGGTCCATAAAAGAGCCCGCGCATCATCTTGAACAGGTACGCTAGCGTCAGCACGATGCCGACCACGGCGACGATAACCTGGAAGGGATACTTCTCCCAGCTGCCGACGATGATCATGACCTCCGCAATGAAGTTGATGGTGCCAGGCACGCCGATCGACGCCATACAGCCGATCACGAAGCAGCCGGAGATAAACGGCATCCGGTTCGCGAGCCCTCCCAGGGAAGGGATATCACGGGTATGGGTCTGATCATAGACCCAGCCTGCCATGGCGAAGAGCATGCCCGTGGCCATGGCATGGGCGAACATATACATCACCGCGCCGGTTAAACTGATGTAATCCAGGGCCGCCATACCTAAAAACACATAGCCCATGTGGCTGGAACTCGAATAGCCGATTACATATTTCGTATCCTTGGCGTAATAGGCCACGAACCCGCCGTAGACGATGCTGAACATGCAGAGCACGGCCGCGATCGGCATGAGCTCCCTGGTGGTCTCCGGCAGGATTTCAAACGCCACCCGGATGATGGAGAAGTGGCCCAGCTTCATCAGCACCCCCGCGTGCAACATGCTCGTCGCGGCCGGGGCGGCTGCGTGGCCGACCGGGGACCAGGAATGCAACGGCCAGAGCGGGGCAATGGAGGCGAATCCGAAGAAGATCAGCAGCCAGATAATCTTGTCCAGCGTCGTGCCCAGAACCGGAATGTGCATCAAGTTGGCATGTTCACGCAGGACCAGGATATCAAAGGTGTTGAGCCCCGAGTATTTATAGATCAATAAAATGCCCATCAAGGCGGCAACGGCAAAGGCCGAGAGGAAGAGCACCAGCTTCATCGCGGCATATTCTTTACTGTTGGA
>JAPLLI010000002.1 GCA_026387615.1 Nitrospirota bacterium | reverse complement strand
CCGATTAAGAAGAAGTAGCATGCAGCCTAAACTGAAATCAAAAGTCCGCGGCGCGGATCAAGAAATCGGAGAAGTGACCAAGGTCATCGTCGACCCGCTGTCTCACGAGATCAGCGACCTTGTCGTGTCGGTCAGCGGCACGGAGGATCGGCAAGTGCCGATGTGTGCGGTGGAGACTGTGACGGACGGCCTGGTGCAATTGCGGATGTCCAAGGCGGACTTCCTGGAGTTCGCGCCGTTCAAGCGTGAGGATTATGTCACGACGCATGAAGTGGAAATTCCTCATTTAGAAGATCATCTGCATGTCACGCCTGGCGAAGTCCTGGTGCCGTTCCCGGAACTGGAGCGCAACGTCAAGCGGCGGACATTTTTCGCAAACTTGACCCATGTGATCGGGCTCTTTATCGGGTTGCCGCTGGCCTTCCCCGTATTGAAGTACTTGATGAAACCGATGTATTCACCGTTCGATAACGGATGGCTGAAGATCGGCAACGTCGGAAAGATCAAAGCGGACGATGCCGGGACCCAGTTTAAGTATAAGCGCAAAGTCAAAGAGGCCTATCTGCCTGAAGCTGAAATTGAGAAGAATGTCTGGGTGCTAAAGGCGACCCCTGCGGTCCTGGAAAAGGTCTATCAGGGGAAGGACATGGAATTCCATGATGCCCTGGGGAAAACCATCTGGACCAATAAGAAGGATGTCCCCTACATCGCATTTTCCGGGAAATGTCCCCATCTTGGATGTGGATTTAAGTGGCGCCAGCATAAAGTGCTTGGGCAAGTGTTTCTCTGTCCCTGCCATCTGAGTATTTATGATGCAGCCGGGAAGGTGCTGGACGGCCCGGCCCCGCGTCCTCTTGACCCGCTACCGATTCAGATATCCGCGAGCGGAGAAGTGCAAATTATCGATATGGAATTCAAAGCCGGGACAAAGTCCCAAACACGGATCGTCTAGATGAGCCACACTCCATCCACCAGTACAGAGACAACGGTCATCGAGAAAGTCATCGCGTTTGTCGATGAGCGGGTCGGGTTGAAGCTGCTCGTCGCGAAGATGCTCAATGAACCAGTGCCTGGCGGCTCTCGCTGGGCCTATGTGTTCGGGTCGGTTCTGTTGTTTATCTTCATCATGCAGGCGATCACGGGCGTGTTGCTGATGTTCTATTACGTGCCCACCGCCGACCATGCCTATGCGAGTACCCAGTACATTCTGCATGACGTCGACTACGGCTGGTTCCTGCTGAGCTATCACTTCTGGGGTTCTACGGCCATGGTGGTCTGCGTCTTTGCGCATATCTCGCAAGTGTTTCTCTGGGGCGCCTATAAGAAGCCGCGTGAGCTGATTTGGCTGGTCGGCTTGGCGCTCTTTGGTATCGTCATGGGATTCGGCTTTACGGGATATTTGCTTCCCTGGGACCAGCGAGCCTATTGGGCCACGACCGTCGGCGTCGAGATTATGGATAAGACGCCGTTGATTGGGGACTTCATTGCCCGCTTTCTCAAGGGTGGCGCGACTCCCGGCCAAATGACGCTCAGCCGGTTCTTTGTCATTCACGTGATGGTGCTTCCTGCAGCCCTGATGGGGTTAGCCGGATTGCATCTCTTCCTCTTTAGATCAGCCGGGCCGGCTGGCCCATTCCGTGGCACACCGGAAGAGCTGAAGGCGAAGACCGATTACTTCTTTCCGCGCCAGATCTGGAAAGACATCGTCGGAATGGCAACGGTGTTTGCCTGCATCTGCGCCTTGGCATTCTGGGAGCCGGTGGTCCTGTTGGAGGAAGCCACGCCGGATCCGGGGGACTATCACCCGGAACCAGAATGGTACTTCCTGTTTTTGTTCCAACTGCTGCGTCTGAAGATGTTTTCCGGTGAGTTGGGGCAGTTTGTCGGAGCGATGGCTTTGCCGGGCGCGTTCATGGCCCTGCTGGCCGTTTTGCCCTTCATCGACAAGGACCCGGAGCGGAATATTTTCAAGCGTCCCGTTGCCCTGATTGGATGGGTAGTGGTCATGGCTGCGATCCTGATTTTCACGATCTCTGCCATTATCAATCGAGAGTTTTTGGACTAGTGGCAATCTCGCAGAACGGACTCCGCCTGCTATGAACAAAGAACGCGACTCAATGTGTCCTACGCAGCTTGGGCTTGGTATTCTCTGGCCTGCTTTCTGGACCGGGCTGCCGATCAAGCTTGTCTTTGTTTTGCTCTTTCTGGCGCTCGGCATGGTGCACTTTGAGACGAGAATCGGTCTCGCCTTTTTGATGCTCCTGACGAGTCCGGTCACCGTGTTTGCCCTTCCGACGATCACGCTAGGATTGGAGTCGCACCTCGGCGAAGGGGTGGGCATCGCATTGCTGTTCCTGTTGTCGATCCCGATCGATATCTGGGCACTCGGGGTTGTGGGCCGCACATTTTTCCTCGAACGGCTGAAACGCGAGCCGCAAGAGGGGCTGGGGCTGACTCTCTGGTGGAAATGCGCGTTGGTCGGCGCCGTCTTTTTGCCGCTGCTCTGGGTGGCGGTGAGTTTCTCGACTGAAACCGCCATCTCGGGCGTCAACTCGCTGTTCGAAATGGATTTCCTGAAGTTCATTCCTGTTGCGGAAAAGATCAGCATTGTGCTGGTCCTTTGGGGCACGGTGTCCGTAGGGGTGTTACTTTTCATGTCAGTCGTCGGGCTGTGGCTTGTGGGACGGATGATCTGCGGTACGGTGGAGTCTGCAGCTCCGGCCTCGGAGAATTATCAAGGGTTGATTACTCGTTGGGATCTGATGCGGGTGCCGGCGGACCAAGGCTTGATGTTGACGGCATTGACCGGTGGGGCCGTGGTGTTGTCGCTTCTGTTCTGGTCGTCCTTGCCGGTCTTTACGCCTCATCCCCATGAATGCTGTAAGAAGCCGGAAGTGAAGGCGGCGCATGTCTTCAAGCCGGTTGAAACGCTCAATAAAGACGAGAAGATGTTGGCGCAGCTGACCGCGCAAGTCGAGGCGTTGGAAAAACAGAAGGCAGAAGCCGACGCGGCCAATACGAAGAAGAGCAAGGGCAATGGTAAGGCAGGCACAGATGCAGTGAAAACGCCGGCGGCAACCGCGCCGGCTCCGCCTGCCGCCAAGAAACCGTAACGTGGGAGATGATGAGGTGAGGGCCATGCAACAACAGGGTGGATGGATTCAGAGATTTCTCCGGGCCGTCAAAGGCCAGGGGGGGATGCTCTCAGGGCTGTTGTGGGCCGTCGGCCTCCTCAGTCTTCCCGCGCTGGCCTTCGGGGCCGATATCGCACCGGCCGCCGCGACCGAATATCGCGATATTCCTTATATCGGCAGCCGCAACC
>JAPLLI010000195.1 GCA_026387615.1 Nitrospirota bacterium | reverse complement strand
ATCTCCCGTCCCAACGTGCCGCAGGCGATCAACCGCGACAGGCCCTGCGTGGCCAGAAACTGACCGACCTCTCGGTGCAACGAGCGGCTTTCAGGGCCGAGCTCTAACATATCTCCCAGGACGGCAATCCGCTCACGCGCCGGACTCCACTGGGCCAGCAACTGCAGCGCCGCTTTCATCGAGGCAGGGTTGGCGTTGTAACAATCGTTGATGATATGGAGGCCCTGGTGGGTCACCACCTGCGACCGCATCGCGGCAGGACGGAAGCGGCTCAGCCCCTGGGCGATCATCGAACCGGACAGATTCACTACAGCGCCCACTGCCGCCGCCGCGAGCGCATTCGTGACGTTATGGGTCCCATGGACCTTGATCCGCACAACCGTGGGACGGCTCTTTCCCGGGAGATGCAAGCGAAAGGTCGTGCCCTCGCGGACATCGGTGGTGACCCCGCTCGCACGGACATCGGCCATCTCAGAAAATCCGAATGACATGACGCGGCAGCGCGCGCGCGACGCGAGGTAATCGAAATAGGGATCGTCGGCGTTCAAAATTGCCGTGCCATCGGCTGGAAGCATGTCCAACAGTTCCGCCTTGGCCTGCGCCGACCCTTCCATGCTGCCGAAGAACTCCAAATGATCGGGCCCGATATTGGTGATCAGCCCGATCGTGGGCCGGACAATCTCACAGAGCCTGGTCGTCTGCCCTTGCTGATCCACCCCCATCTCAATGACCGCCGCATGATGGCGGGCCGTGATCCGAAACAGGGTATGGGGCACGCCGATGCGATTATTGAAATTCCCCTCGGTCTTCAGCACGGGCCAGCGCTGAGCCAACACCGCCGCTACCATGTCTTTCGTCGTCGTCTTGCCGTTGCTCCCGGTTACCGCCACCACGGGAATATGGAATCGACTACGATGATGAGTCGCCAACTGCTGGTAAGCGAACAGGGGGTCACGCACGCCAAAGACAAAAGGCGCAGATCGCCCTTCACCCTGGCAGGCCGCAGCAACATTCGGCGGGAGACGATATTCGTCGTGCACGATCACTCCGGCCGCGCCTTGCGCCAACACGGCCGGCACAAAATCATGGCCATCGAAGCGGTCGCCTCGCAGCGCGACAAAAAGATCGCCACGGCGAATGGCGCGCGAATCCGTGCTGACCTGCCTGATCCGTCGCTTCCCCGATAACGAATCCCGGCCAGCAAGGATCTTCACGCTGATGACTTCCCGCAACTCGTCAACCGTAAAGAGTCCCATGAATCCCTCGTCCCGTCCGACTCTGACCAGTTCCTGAACGCTCACGCGCAATCCTGCAACTGCCGGATCGCTTCGCGTGCGACCTCCCGGTCGTCAAAATGAACCTTGTTCGTGCCGATAATTTGATAGTCTTCATGCCCCTTGCCGGCAATGAGCACCATGTCGCCACGGTGCGCCTCGCGGATGGCGGCGCCGATGGCCTCGCGGCGGTCCGGCACCAGACGATACTGCACAGCACGACGGCGGGTGAGCGCCTCGCGCACGCCCACTTCTACCTCGCGGAGAATCGCCATCGGATCCTCGGTGCGAGGATTATCGGAGGTCAGAACCACCACATCACTGTACTCCACGGCGGCGCGACCCATCTTGGGCCGCTTCCCTCGATCTCGATCCCCGCCGCAGCCAAAGACCGTAATAATCCGATCGGTCTTCAAGGCCTGGGCTGCCGTAAGCAACCGAACAAGGGCATCCTCGGTATGGGCATAATCGACGACCACGGTAAAATCTTGTCCGGAGGTGACCCGCTCGAAACGGCCCGGGACATTGGTGATATGGGAAGCTGCTTCGCGGATTTGATCGGCCGTCGCCCCGTCATGCAACGCCACCCCGATCGCCCCCAATAAGTTATAGACGTTGTGCTCCCCCACCAGCCGACTCTCGACGGTAAATGAACCGGCAGGAGTCGCAGCGGTAAAGGTCGTTCCCGACAAAGAGAGACGCACAGCTTCCGCCTTGAGCTCGGCCTTGTTCTGAATGGCATAACCCCAAACCGGCACAGGACAGGCCGCCCGGATTGCGTTCCCGCGTGGATCGTCCATATTGACGATGGCGCGCTTCCCGGTCTTCTGCCCTCCAGCCAAGCCAGTAAACAGTTTCAACTTCGTCGTAAAGTACTCATCCATCGTGTGATGAAAATCGAGGTGATCCTGCGTGAGGTTCGTGAAGACCGCCACGTCATATTCACAGCCGGACGTCCGGTCTAACGCGAGGGCATGGGACGAGACTTCCATCACGGCGGCATCGAGTCCGCTCACCACCATCTTCGCCAATAACTGCTGCAGATCGAGCGCACCAGGCGTGGTGTGAGAAGCGGGGAAGGTCTCCTGTCCGATCTGATACCCCACCGTGCCGATCAACCCCACCTTCCGGCCGATCCCTTCCAGCAACGCTTTACAAAGGTACGTGGTCGTGGTCTTCCCATTCGTGCCGGTCACGCCGATCATCGTAAGATGGGCAGAGGGGTCCCCGTGAAACCGGCTACCGAGAAGACCGAGCGCCTTGCGCGAGTCCTCCACCAGCACGAAGGGCACAAGCCCCGAGTCCACAGGCACCTGCGCAATGATCGCCACGGCTCCGGCCTTGATGGCCTGCGCGACAAAATCGTGACCATCAACACGCTCACCCTTTACAGCGAGAAAAAGACTGCCGGGCGTTACGGCCCGCGAGTCATCCGTCATTCCCTGCACCGGGCAGCTCATGTCGCCTCGCTGCTCCACGGTCGCGACCCGACCCCGGAGCGCCGAGAGCAACTGCGTGAGGGTGATGGGATCGCGCGCCATGGCCTCTTAATAGTCCTTCGTCGCGAGTGCGACCTTGACCGTGTCCTCTCTGGACACACCCAGATAATTCAGCACCTGCTCCCCGACCCGCCGAAAGACGGGCGCCGCCACAGTCCCGCCCCAGGCTTCGCCTTGCGGTTCATCAATCACCACGATCATCGCCAGCCTGGGCGATTCTGCAGGCACATAGCCGACGAACGATCCAACAAATAACGTGGGAGAGTACCCGCCGGTTCGCGGATCGATTTTTTGTGCGGTCCCGGTTTTACCTGCCACGCGGAATCCTGGGATGGCCGCCTTTGCGCCTGTTCCATTCGTCACGACCCCTTCCAGCATCGTCGTCACCGTCCTGGCCGTCTCCTGCGACACGACTTGCCGTTTCATCTGGGGCAACACTTCCTTCAGCAAAAGACCTTTCTGGTCGCGAACTTCCGACACCACATAGGGCTTCATCCTCACGCCCCCGTTGGCAAGCGTCGCCACCGCCGAGACCATCTGAAGGGCCGTCACGCCGATCTCCTGGCCCATCGAAATCGAAGCCAATGAGCGGCGCCCCCAGTCCTTGGGAGCTCGCAAGAGCCCGCTGACTTCTCCCGGCAGGTCGATCTCCGTCCGTTGACCGAACCCGAACGCTTGGAGATAGTGATACAGTCGCTGGTCCCCGAGCAGCATTCCTGTTTTTGCCGCCCCGATGTTGCTGGACTTTTGGATCATCTCGGAGAACGTCATCCAGCCCAGCTTCTCATGGTCGTGGATGGTCGTGTTCGCGATCACCATATGGCCGTTTTCACCGAAAATCATGGAGCCGGGCGTCATCACTTTCTCTTCAAGCGCCGCGGCCGCCACCATGGCCTTCATGGTTGACCCAGGCTCGTAGGTATCCGTCAGGGAGCGATTGCGCCACTGATCCGGCGTCAACGAGGACACCACGTTCGGATCGAACCGCGGGCTCACGGCCATCGCAAGAATGGCCCCGGATTGCGGCTCCATCACAATGATCGTCCCGGATTTGGCACGAGCATGGCTGACCGCCTCTTCAAGCTCTTTTTCTGCAATATATTGGATGACCTCGTCCACGGTCAGCGTCAGGTTATGGCCCAGCGTCGGCGCTTGCTCCGTCGTGCCCTTCGGGAACACCGTGCGACCCAACGCATCACGCTGCAAGACGGTGACGCGTTTCTCTCCATGCAGCTGCGTTTCGTATCGACGCTCAAGCCCCTCAAGCCCCTGCCCATCCATTCCTGCAAACCCAAGGACATGAGCCAGCAATGGACCATTGGGATAGAAGCGCCGGCCTTCCATCACCACACCGATGCCACCCAACGACAACTGTTCCAGCTGGCGACCCTGCTCAGGCTCGACCTTTCGCGCCAACCAGACGAAGCTCTTGTTTTGCCGAAGCTTCTTCTCCAGCTCACCGCTTCGGATATGGAGCACCGGGGAAAGATGGCGGGCCACGGTCGAGGGGCTCTCCAGCGCCGTGGGCACGCCGAACACGGAGGGCACCTCCACATTCATCGCGAGCACTTTGCCGTGACGGTCCGTCACCATGCCCCTCGCACCTTCGATTGACACAGTTTTTTGATGTTGCCGATCGGCCTTCGCCGTGAGCTCTGCCGCTTGGAGCACTTGGAGCGTGACCAGCCGAAATAAAATGATGCTGAACCCGCAGAAAAACACGAACAGCATCACATACCGGCGGCCACGAGAAGGCCCGGCTGTCACTCGTTCACCCTCCCCATCGCAATAATACGGCTGGCCAAGCGAACCTGCGCCACGGACGGCAGCGACTGACCCGGAGCCTCATTCGGCTGATGCACCATTAACACTTGCCCCTGCTGCGGGGGGACCAGCCCCAACTTCTCCGTTGCCACCTTCGCAATCCGCTCCGGGGCCATCAGCGACGAGACCTTTACCTGTAGCTGATCCCGCTCACGCTCCAGCAATATCTTCTGACTCTTCGATCGCTCGATCTGATAACCCACCCGAACGACATCGACCCGTTCCCACACAAACACGAAGACCAGCATCACACCGGCCAGAATCGTTAGCGTCTTCATGAATGACCCTCCATAGATACCCGTTGGGCGGCCCGCAGCTTGGCGCTGCGCGACCGGGGATTCCTATCTGACTCTTCACTGGTGGCAACCTGCGGTCTTTTCGTGAGCACCGTCAACAGAGGATCCTCCTTGCCGGAGAACGCCCGAAACGTATGCTTCACAATCCGATCTTCGAGCGAATGAAACGAGATCACACAGAGGCGTCCGCCGGGCGACAACACATCCACCGCATCGCGCAACGCCGGCTCAAGACAATCCAGCTCCTGATTGACAGCAATGCGCAGGGCCAGGAACGTGCGGGTCGCGCAATGGAGCCGCCCATGCCGATACTTCGCAGGAACAGACCCCTCGATCACGCCAACCAACTCCTTCGTCGTCGTCAGCGGCTGACGCGCTCGCGCGGTCACGATGGCGCGCGCAATGCGCCGGGAAAATCGCTCCTCGCCGAATTGAAAGATCACGTCGGCCAACTGCGTCTCCGGCCATTGATTGACCAGATCGGCAGCCGTCCCGCCCGTCGATTGATCCATGCGCATGTCCAACGGACCATCTCCCTGAAAACTGAAACCACGAGCCGCTTCATCCAACTGCGGAGACGAGACGCCCAAATCGAACAAAATCCCATCGACTCGATTAATGCCATTCGCAGCAAGATGCTGCTTCAGATCCACAAAATGCCCATGTATAAGAAGTGCCCGGTCGCCGAATCGCGCGAGTCTTTCGCGGCTCGCCGCAATAGCCATGGCATCGCGGTCAAGCCCGATAAGCCTGCTCCCAGACCCGCTTGCCTCGAGAATTTTTTCAGCATGCCCACCGTACCCCACCGTGCAGTCAAGATAGAGTTGGCTTTCTTCTCGAATAAGCCAAAACATGACCTCTTCCGACATGACCGGTAAATGCCTAGAATCCCCCGATGTGGCAACCTGAAAAGACGCCCTTTTCAGCAGAGCGGCAGGAGAGGGTCCAGCTAATTGGAAATAGCCCGTCAAACGCACAGGGTCGGCTGGTTTCGTTGACAAGGATTCGAGCCGGGCTGACAATGGTTTATGCGACCAATCATGACAGGCATGGCTCTCTGCCTCACCGGCCTCCTGGGAGGAGCCGCCTTCACGTCCAGCGGCAGCACCGTCGCCACCGCATCGGCAGCATCACCCCTTTACTGGTGTCCCGATCGAACAGTCGATCAACAATATTCTGCGACCCAAGGGCCAGGGTGCATGCCGCTCGCCGAAACAAAAGACAAGAGGCCAGCAGAGCAAGAAGGAGAAGCAGCCACAGGCGGCACAGCACCCCGCGATTTCAAGATCGAGAATCTGCAGAGTGATGTGTCGACTTTCCTAAAGAAGTATCGCCACTTTCTCGCTTGCTGCAAGACTGATCTCGACGAACTACAGCAGGTTGAAGAATTGGGCAATGAAGTGGGAGAACTGTTGACTGCCACGCAAGCCAATCTCTCCAATTACTCTCTGGCATCGCGCGGCATCATGCTTCGCGACATGATGACTCCCGTGGCCAAGGCCAGAGCCGACCTCAAGACTTTGCGTGCCAGACTGGAACGAATCAGGGAATCGTCCGATCGACTGGGGCAGAGCGACTTTGAAGGGACAGGACGTGAGATCCGTAGGATACAAGAGCTAGAAGGATCGATCGACCAAGACATTCGCGCGCCGAAACTGCCGGGGAGCGCCAAAACCGGAATGGACATCGGCGTGGCGCCAGCCGTGGGACCGAACATCGGCAAAGCCCCGAGGTCAGGCGCATCGATAGGACGCGAGGGACGGACCGGTCAGGATATCGGAGCCTCGCCCAAGAGCAGCAGCGACATCGGCGCAAGCGGCCCGACCGGATTTGCCATTGGCGCCACCGGACGAGCCGGCCCCGCGATTGGAGAATCGACCCTCAACAACGATACGTCCTCAGACGTGAACTCATCGCTCCAACGCTCAACGGTCGGCTCCAGCCTGTCCGACTCCTCCGTTGGATCAAGCCTCGGATCTTCCACCGTCGGCTCAAGCCTCCAAGACACCTCGGTCGGTTCCTCCCTCGGAGGCTCATCAGTCGGCTCCAGCCTCCAAGAACGCCCAACAGGCCCGCAGCAATAAGACTCTTCTGCGGCCCTCAGCCTCGCGACGAATCTGCCACCACCGGCGGCATCGGCTCCCACGTCTCGCCCGCATCCTTGCTGCGATACAGGCCGCTCCCGTTCGTCCCGAGATAAAACAGTTTCGGATCGATGGCGCTCTGCGCGAGAGACCGCACGTTCGACGTCGCCAAACCTTTATTCATCATGGTCCAGGTGTTGCCGCCGTCTTCGCTCCGGTGGACGCCTTCCCTGCCGCTCAGATACAGCACGCCCTTTCTCGTCCGATCCAAGATCATCGAAAATACCATTTGGTCCTGCAGGGACTGGCCGATGCGCGCCCACGAGGCCGCCCCATCCGTCGTCTTATAGAGCCCTGCGAGCGTCGCGGCATAAACCGTATCCGGCTCATAGGGATCGACCAGAATCGCCGTGACATTCAACGCGCGCGACGACTTGATGATGGCCGGATCCACCAGTCCGTTATTCACCTTCTCCCAATGGCCCGCTTGATCGATCGATTTATAGACGCCGCCGCTCGTGCCGGCATAGAGAATCTCAGGCCTCGTCGGGTCCAGTCCGAGCGTCACCACCATCAGCACTTCCTTCATGCCTTCCATCCGCTTCGTCCAACTGTCGCCGGCATCCTTCGTTTCAAACACGCCCATCGTTGTCGCAGCGAAGAGATGGTTATTGTCAGCCGGATCGAAGACGAACTGATTGACCACGGAGGAGACCGTCACATCGTCCAGGCCGGCTCGCTGCGAGACCCAGCGCTGCCCTCCGTCGTAACTCTTGTACACCGCATCGCCCTTCGTGCCGGCATAGACCGTGGCAGGATAGACCGGATCGAGCGTCATCGAAATCACGCGCGAGTGGCTCATGCCCCGCGAGAGATTCGTCCAGGTCTTGCCCCCATCGCGCGTCTTATAGATGTAGTCGTTCGTTGCGACGTAGATGATGTCAGGATTCTTCGGATGGAGCTGGATCACCACAATCGCATCGCTGCGATTGCAGCCAAGAAGGGGAAGACTGAGCAGAAACAGAAATAGGAAGGCGAGTCGTTTCATGAATTCAGCTTGATGCGATATGTAATGAATGGTCCTTCCAAGCTCGCTCGTTCACGTTTCTTAGTATGGCGCCCGTGATCGGTCCGACTGCGCGCGTCGAACGAGGCCCTTCTGAGGGCGCGCGTTCCGCGAGCAAAGGACCGACATGGGTGGCATACGCTCCTGTTTCAGCATCCTGGATTAGCGATAGTTGGTGAACTGCAGATCAATCCCAAAATCCTGCCCCTTGAGAAAGGCCATGGCAGCCTGAAGATCGTCCTTGCTCTTGCTCAGCACGCGCACCTGCTCGCCCTGAATCTGCGCCTGCACTTTCAACTTGGACTCCTTGATGGCCTTCGTCACTTCCTTCGCCTTGTCCGCCGCGATCCCGCTTTGAATCTTCGCCACCTGGCGCACCGTCCCGCCCAGCGCCGCTTCGATCGTCCCATAGTCGAAGGCTTTCAGCGAGACTCCGCGCTTCACGCACTTGGCCTTGATAATGTCGATCACCGCATTGAGCTTGTACTCGTCGTCGGAGACCAGAGACAGTTCCTTCTCTTTCTCCTTCAAGGTGATTTCCGTTTTCGAATCCTTAAAGTCGAAGCGCTGCTTCACTTCCTTCGACGCCTGATCGACGACATTCTTCATCTCTTGCATATCCACTTCCGACACCACATCGAACGAAAATTGTTCAGCCACGATCCCCTCCTCGTCTGACTTCAATCATTTTATTTTCCACAAAAACATTTCCTCGACCGCCTAAGGGGTGGCCTGCCTGACCTCCCACTGTGCGCGTCCAACGAGCACTGTCGATCAAATTGATCCTTCCAAGCTTGCTCGTTTCCTCTTCAAGGATGGGGGCTGATTGATCTTCCACTGCGCGCGTCCAACGAGGGCCTTCTCAGGCCGCGCGTTGCGCGAGCACAGAAGATCATCAGCCTCCATCCCCCTCCCCTTAACAACAGCCCCCGCCCGGAAACTGCAACCGCTTTTCCTCATCCTGACGAACCGTCGTCTGCAATCGTCCCGGCGTTCCCCCGCCTGCCATCACCACGACTTCGCTGCTGGTGAAGGGCCGCTTCAGAATCACATAGCCATACCACTGCCTGATACTATCGCCCAAGACGATCACCGCGAGCAAGGCCACAGCCGCCACCAGCCCCGCATCCAGATAGAGGGCAAAGGCCTGTCCACCGTCAATAGTGGCGGAGGCCTTGGCCACGAACAGACCGAACATCTCATAGGACCCGACCAGGGTGACGGCCCCGACGAACAACATCGGCAAAGCCGTGATCCAGAGATATTGCGCCTTCTTCATCTTGATGAGCACCGTCGTCCCGATACAGAGGGCCAAGGTGCCGAGCAACTGATTCGCCGCCCCGAACATCGGCCAGAGCGTCGAGATGCTGCCGGTGCCGATGAGATAGGCCCAGGCCCCCACAATCAGCCCGCTGCTCACCGCCACACCAGGCCACCAGTTCATCCTCCGCAACGGAGCATAGAACCGCCCTCCCATCTCCTGAATGAGATAGCGCCCCACCCTCGTGCCAGTATCGATCGTCGTGAGAATGAATAGGGCCTCGAACACCAGAGCAAACTGATACCAGTAGGCCATCAAACCGGCCATGCCGGGCAAGGCGGCAAAAATCGAGGCCATGCCGACCGCCAGCGACACGGCCCCGCCAGGCCTGCCAGCCACATCCACCTCGACCAGTTGTGACAGCTCCTGAATCCGCGAGACCGGAAAGCCCATCGCATCGAGCGCCTCGGGCGAAAGCATCGTATTGATCGCC
This sequence comes from Nitrospirota bacterium, assembly GCA_026387615.1. Taxonomy (GTDB): domain Bacteria; phylum Nitrospirota; class Nitrospiria; order Nitrospirales; family Nitrospiraceae; genus Palsa-1315. The sequence goes on along the minus strand of JAPLLI010000195.1, from coordinate 935 downwards.
AGATAATCGCCGGGGATCAGCACCGACGCCGCAATGAGCGCCATCACGCCGACAAAACTTTCCAGCAACATCGCCCCATAGCCGACCGTGGCCTGGGATTCCCGCTCGATCATTTTCGGCGTGGTCCCGGACGAGACCAGCGAATGAAAGCCAGACACAGCGCCACAAGCAATAGTGATAAAGAGAAAGGGGAAGAGCGTGCCGGGAATAATCGGGCCGCCTCCGCTGGCGAAGATCGTGACGCGCGGCATCTCAATCGTCGGCACCATCAGAATCACTCCCACTCCCAGCAAGGCCACCACGCCCAGCTTCATGAAGGTAGAGAGGTACCCGCGAGGCACCAGCAACATCCAGCCAGGCAACACTGACGCGAGAAACCCGTAGCCAGCCAAGCCCCACACTAGAGTCGTGCGCTCGAACTCGAACCAGCCTGCAATAGAAGATTGAGCGACCACCCGCCCGAAGATCACAGCCGCGACCAACAGCACCACGCCGATCAGGGACACTTCCGCTACCCGGCCTGGCCGGAACTTTTGCAGATAGAAACCCATGATGAAACCGATGGGAATCGTCATCGCAATCGTGAAGGTGCCCCAAGCATTACGATAGAGCGCATTCACCACGGCAAAGCCCAGCCCTGCCAGCGCCACCACCACGATGAAAAGCACCGCCACAGCCGTGGCTGTCCCAGTGACAAGCCCCAGTTCGTCATGCGCGATTTCAGGAAGGGAGCGGCCATTCCGTCTCATCGAGGCGACCAGAATGATGAAGTCCTGCACCGCCCCGCCCAGCACAGCCCCGATCACCAACCAGAGAAATCCAGGCAAAAATCCGAACTGCGCCGCCAGCACCGGCCCAAGCAGGGGGCCCGCTCCGGCAATCGCCGCAAAATGATGGCCGAACAGGACATACTTATTGGTGGGATGAAAATTGAC
>JAPLLI010000008.1 GCA_026387615.1 Nitrospirota bacterium | reverse complement strand
GAAACTGTTGAGGTTCTCCTCACTTCTCTGTTCATTTCATCTAGGAAGCAACGCATGAGCGCAACGAACTCTCACGTGATTATTGTGGTCGGCGCCGGGCCGGCAGGGATGGCCGTCGCCAGCAGCCTGGCAAAGGCCGGCCATGAAGTGATTATTCTCAATCGGGACATTAAATTCGGCGGGTTGGCTGAATATGGAATTTTCCCCGCGAAACTGAAATTGCGTGGTGGCTTGAAAAAACAATATTGGGACATGCTGGAACAGCCCAATATTCATTATTTCGGCAATGTCACGATTGGAAACGGCAAAGACCTGACGGTGGAGGACCTCCGGGGATTTGGCGCGGACGCCATTGTCTTTTCAACCGGCGCCCAGGGGACCAAGAGCATCGGTGTTGAGGGGGACTCGGCCCAGGGCGTCTTCCATGCCAAAGATGTCGTCTTTCATTTCAATCGGCTTCCAGGCTATGGCGATCGGCCCTTTGAGATGGGCAAACATGTGGGGATCATCGGAGTGGGCGATGTGATGGTCGATATCGCCCGTTGGTTGATCCGCTACAAAAAGGTGGAGCGGGTCACCGCGATCGCACGTCGTGGTCCTGTCGAACGAAAATATAATCCGAAAGAAATCCGATCGGTCTGTTCCAATATGGATCTGGAGAGAATCACGTCAGAATTTGCCCGGGTCAAGGATCGCCTTGCGGCAGTCGGTCAGAAGGCCGATGACGTGCTGAAAGGATTGACGGACGAGTTTACTAAATGCGAACCGCCCGTCAGTGATACGAAGATGGGCTTCCGGTTTCTCGCCTCGCCGAAGCGCATTCTGGTCGACGCACACAATCGGGTGCGCGCCCTTGAGATGGAAGAGAACAAGCTTGAGCCCAAGGGGGATGACACGGCAGCGGTTGGACTCAAACAGTACTACGAATTCGCCTGTGACAGTATTGTCTTCGCCGTCGGGGATAAGGTCGACGAGACCCTGGGCCTTCCATATAAGAACGGCGTCTTCGTCACGAATCCCAACAAGACCGCAAATGACCCAGACGATGCGTCCTTCCAGGCCTATGACGAAACTACGGGCAAGATTGTGGACGGCGTGTTTTTGGCCGGGTGGGCTCGCAAAGCGAGCGAGGGACTCGTCGGCATCGCCAAGCGGGATGGGGATTGGTGCGCGGAAGTCGTGAACCGTTACCTGGCCACGACAGCGGCGGGCAGCCGCTCTGGCGCAAAGATCGTCCTCGACAAACTCGCGATCGCCCTCAAAAGCCGCAAGAGTCACCCGGTCGATGTGAAGGGGCTCCACGTGCTGGAGTCAATCGAGAAGCAACACCAGGGTGAGGCGGATTGTATCGGGGAGTTCAAATACGCGAGCAATCAGGAAATGATCGAACTGATCGAGAAGGGGAAGGCGTAATCAGCGGAGCGATCGGTCGAGTCGCTAGCCATCCCCCCACTTCAGCTTTTCGCGCAGCACTTCATAATAACTGCTTTCCGGAAAGCGAATGAGTCTGGCCCGGTGTTCCGATATCTTAATTTCAACGGTATCGCCCTGGGTCATCGCCACGCCAACCTGACCATCCAGCGTCGCCATCGCGCCATCGTCCTTACTGGTGAGCGTCACCTCGATCTCAGCCGTTCCCGGGACGATTAGCGGCCGGTGCGTCAACGTGTGGGGACAAATCGGCGTCACCATGAGTGATTGAACCGCCGGATTGATAATGGGGCCGCCGGCTGACAGCGAATAGGCCGTCGATCCAGTTGGAGTGCTGACGATCACGCCGTCACCGCGTAAATTGGTGACGAACTGTCCTTGAATGGAAATCCTCAACTCGATCATCCGGGCCAGCGTTCCCTTGCCGATCACGATATCGTTCAACACTACCCCTCGCGCGACGGTTTCCCCATGCCGATGAACATGCGCCTGAAGCATCAATCGTTCATCCAGCACAAAGTCATTGGCAAAGACCCGCTCCAGCGACGGGTACAGGTTCTCTAGCCGGACTTCGGTTAAAAAGCCCAACCCTCCCAGGTTGACGCCCAGGATGGGAATGCTTCGTTCCCCCGCAAGCCTGGCAGCATTGAGCATGGTGCCGTCGCCACCCAGCACCAGCAACACATCCGCTTTACTGGCCAGCTGGGTTTTCTGAAAGCCCCCCTGCTCACCCAACAGGGCCGCCGCTGTCGTGTCCAGGAGCACTTCGATACTGCGTGCCCTGAGCCAGGTGACCACGTCCAGTAAGGTACTCTTGATCTCAGGGAACTTCGGCTTGGTGAGAATCCCGATGCTTTTGTGTTTCATGGGGGGGAACCAGTCGTGGGCTATTAAGGTACTGCTGGAAAAGTCCGAGATTGTATCGGGAGCATTCTTTTGAAGTCAACGAACGAGAAAGCCGTCAGCCCCTCAGTCAGCAGTTATGTTGGCCTCTTCTGCTGAGGGTGCACAGGACTCTCCTCTCCTTGACTCCTAAAATCCTTCTAGTTAGAATTAGGTCAGATTTTTGATAGGTTTGCGCACGTGAAACTGGTTATAGGCTCCACCTAAAAGGAGGCAGGATGTTCGAACGATTCACGGACAAGGGTCGGAAGATCATCATCCTCGCGCGGGAAGAGGCAGAGCGTCATCAGAACGACTACCTCGGTACCGAGCATCTCGTCTTGGCGATTCTCCGCGAGTCAGACGGAATCGCCCTGATGATCTTGAAAAAAATGGGACTCTCGACCGAACAAATCCGTTTGGAGATTGAACGGAATTTGCCGGGTGGGGGAACCACGATGACCTTTGGGGAAATCCCCTTCAGCCCCCGGGTAAAAAAAGTTATCGAGTACGGGGTCGAAGAAGCCCGCTTGCTCGGACACAATCATATCGGCAGCGAACACCTCTTATTGGGACTGCTTCGGGAAGAAGAGGGAATCGGCGGAAAGATCCTGCGCAGCTTAGGCGCGAATCTTCTGACCGCACGACAATTGACCGTTACATTTTTGCGGAAGTCCGCCCCGCGCGAACGGGACCGGAAGAGCAACACGCCGGCGCTCGACGAGTTCGGCCGTGACCTGACCCAGTTGGCCCAGGAAGGGCATCTGGATCCCGTCATCGGCCGAGCTGACGAAATCGAACGGGTCTTACAGATCCTCAGCCGCCGTTCCAAAAACAATCCTGTGCTTATCGGGGAAGCCGGCGTCGGCAAGACCGCCATTGTAGAAGGGCTTGCCCAACGGATCGTCCAGTCGGAAGTGCCGGACAACCTGCTCTCACGGCGCGTCATTGCCCTCGATCTCGGCGCATTGGTGGCGGGGACGAAGTATCGTGGCCAATTCGAGGAACGGCTGAAGGTCGTGATGAAGGAAATCGTCCAGGCCGGCAACATCATCATCTTCATCGACGAACTGCATACCTTAGTCGGAGCAGGGGCGGCGGAAGGATCGATCGATGCCTCGAACATGCTCAAACCGGCCCTCTCGCGCGGCGAGATTCAGTGCATCGGCGCCACGACGCTCGATGAATATCGCAAGCACATTGAAAAAGACGGAGCCCTCAAGCGCCGGTTCCAACCGATTCACGTCCAGCCGCCGAGCATCGACGAAACGGTGCAGATCATCAGAGGGCTGCGCGACCGGTACGAGGAACATCATGGCGTCGAGATTTCAGAAGAGGCCATTCTCGAGGCAGTCAAGC
>JAPLLI010000155.1 GCA_026387615.1 Nitrospirota bacterium | reverse complement strand
ATTCGCGCTTTGCTCAACCCCTCACGCAAGCTCGCGCTTAAACACGTAGCTGTTGATACGTATACATCGTTACAGTAGACTGGCCGCACTGAATTACTGAATCTACCTACTCGTGAAGGAAATGGCGAAATGAGCCTGGGAAGCCAAACAAGATGGCGAGCCACACGATGGGCGTTCCTCCTCTGTGTCTGCGCGGTGAATGCGTTCACGGCGATCCCGGCAGAGGCGGTGCAGCGCTTGCCTTGCGAGCCGCCGACGTTTCAGGGGAGAGAGGCGTTCGACTCGTTGCGGAGCGCGCTCTCCAACGATGCGTTCGCTGAAGCCTACGACGTGTATGTGCGGGACCTCGAAGAGTCGCGCGACAAAAGCTTCGATCTTTTCGACCGAATGAATGCATGGCGCACTCGCACGTGCGAACCGATCAGACAAGAGCTCGACCAGCTCGATGCGGCTGGCGACGCCTACAAGTCATCTGAATGCGGCGCGAAGGAAGCGCCCAAGGAAGTCGTCGCCCGCTGCCTCGTCCGCAAATCCGAGCTGGAAACTTGGCGCGACCGCATCGAGCCGCAGCGGCTGGCGGCAATCGCCGATAGCGAAGCGTTGAACGACGAGGTGAAGATGTTAGCCCCTCTGATCCATCGTTCGATCGCCAATGCCTCGAACGTTCTCAACCGGGACAACCTGGAACAGGCTTTCCGGCTCTATATCTTCTGGGCCGTCGAGCTCGATAAGTCGACGCCGTCGCGCGACCGTGACTCCTGCCGGACATTCGCGCGCATCACGACAGCGCTCGGACAGAAGGTCGCGAATCAGGAAATCTTCATCGATCTTCTCGTCCGCAATTTGGTGGAGCGCCGCCCCTTCGATATCTCTTTGCTGGCGGGCGATCCACCACTCGCTCCGGTCACGCGCTGGGGCCGCGAGTTCGGCAACAACACTCAGGCGTTCAACGCCAAAGGCTTCAAGAAAATCTACTACGACAACATTTCCGAGAACCAGGTCCGCCATGCCGCAGGCTATATGCGCATCGGCTATGCGTTCAGCGGCACCGCCGGCGACCTGGTCAGCTTGTTTGCAGACATCCGCATCGGCGAAAAAGCTGACTACCTTCTCGCGGTAGAAGCGGCCGAGATGGGATGGCAACTGCGTCGAGGACGACTCTCAGCTGCGGGTTTCGGCCACGCAATTGAAGCGCGAGTCTGCGACTAGGAGGCGACGATGACCATGAAGAACTGGCCGATGATTACGGTGTTCGTGCTAGGCGTCTTGACGGGCGGAGGCCTTCTCTACTATCTGGGCGGCATCAACTCTGACGGGACACGTGACGGTGATCAGCCGCCTGCCGAGACTAATCTGGCGGTGCTGCTCCAGCCCGCGCCCATGGACGAGAAAGCGCCGGCCGGGACACCCCGGCACTCACTCGCGGACGCACAGGCAGAGGGGCTGATACGCGTTGAAACGGTCGGCCGGAACGCCTCCTCTGGCGATGCGCTGGTCATCGCGGTCGAGCGACTCACTGACCACGACATCGACATCTACGTCGCACCGGGGACGATCTTCCTACCTAGCGGCGGCGACGTGCAGCGCATGGTAGCATGGGGCGTGGTCGGCGCCATCGTGTCCTCCGACAGTGCCATGCAGCCGACGACGAGTATGTACCTCCCGACCCCCGAGCCACGCGTGTTCATCGTCGAAGCCTATTGCCTCGACTTCACGCTGGAGAACCCGACGGTCAATGATCTCTTCCGCGTACAGACCGCACCTCACGCCCGCGCCGCGCAGATCATCCACGAGGGCAAGCGCACTAATATGTCCATCAAAACCATACAGAGCGCCATCTGGATCGAAGAGGACCATCTTACTAAGCAGGAAATCCAGACCAAATTCGATGCATCTGACCAGGAGATCGAGGATGCATTCGAGATGCTGAAACGCACGCCGAGACGACAGCCCCAAAAATGAATATCGCAGCCTGGCGGTCACAGCGGCGGCCACGCTTCAGCATGCCGTCCGTCACCACCACGCGCCTCACCTTCCCTGCCTCACAGCACAGCTGACAAAACGCCTGAGTCTCCCCCTTCAGACGTGTGGCGGCAATCGGATGAATCAGGTATCTCTGCTGCGTGAGGTTCAACGAACCAGCGAGAGCGGGCAATGGAGAAATCATTGTGCAACTTCGAACGGTGGGAGTGCTGATCGCGGGGTACGCTTCTCTCACCATGACAATCCTGTTGCTTGGATTGATGACCGTTTCACACGCGGAACATAGCGACCGGACGGAAGCCTTGCGCGCCGAGAAGACGCACAATGTCGCGCGCATGGCTGCCATCGACCAGGAGGCAGGGCCGACAGCCACCGAACTTCAACAGGTACTGGCCGCAATCGACGAGCACAATAGCCACAAACCCGACCCAACCAATCCCGCCGCCGTGGCGACGTTCAATCGCGAAGCTGACCGGCTCAACCAGAACAAATCGGAGATTGCTGCGAAACTCCAAGCCTTGCAGGACGAGCAGGATCGGCTCATTGCACGCAACCTGACAATCGATGCCGCGCTGAATGAGCCAAAGACGAATCCCCTCGTCGCGCGCGAACAGGACGAATTCGACCAGATGAACGCCGCGTGGATGCGCGCGCAGGAACGGCTGATCCGCGACGCGGTCGCGTACGGCTCACAATGGCGCAACGCCGTATTGGCATCCCTGCAAACCGGCGTGCCGCCAGAACAGATGGCCAGGCCAAAGACGATGGCCGATGTGCTTCCGGGTGACATTCTGCTGTTTGAGCCGGAAGGATGGAGTGTCGCAATCCCGCCCCTGGATCATTTCTATCGATCAGCCGAAGAATTCGCCCGCGGCCAGGTGTTCGCTGCGATCGCCCAGCAGAAAGAGCCAGCTTCACATGCAATCACAGTGGTGAAACGCGTAAACGGCGTCACGCTCTTCCTGGATCACACCCATGTCGGGAGCCGCATTCTCGACCAAAAAGAACTCGATCGACTCTACGCAAACCGAAGGATTTACGTGGCCCGCCCGCAAACGGTAATTGATGGCCGGCAATTGTGGGAAACGGCCAGAGCCGCGGCACTCAGACGCACGTCCGACTTCGGCGTGACGCCAGGCAAACTCGTCTGCTCGGAGCGGGCTGGTATCGCTGTGGCCAAGGCAACCGGCCTCGATATGCACACGAAACGACTGGGGCCGATCGATGTCACGCCGGGCGACTTCTTCGATTCACAATCCGTCGGTAAATATTTCGTCATCTCGCCGCTGGAGCCCGGACCGTAACGAGTTAGGCGCAGCCAGGCGGACTTTACGTTTCAGTTACAGTCGCTTAGTCAAGGAGGACGTACAATGCCAAATATAGAAACGATTCAGCAATCCAGGAGCTGGGTGACGGTCGCAGCCTCTAGTCTGGCGATAATTCTCTTGCTGTTCACACCCGTCAGTGCGACCGCGCAAGGAAGCAATTGGCGGGTCGCCCTGCAAAATGAAAAAGCCAAAAATGCGGAACGCCTAGCCGCCATCGAACTGCAGGGAGCGCCGATCGCTGCGAAATTGCAGGAGGTCAACAAGGAAGTCGAACGACATAATACAAACCGATGTACCTATCCGGCGGACCAGCCGGAGGTGTGTGCCTGGTATGAAAACGAGCGCGTGCGGCTGGATACCCAGACAGAGGGCCTCCGATCGCAGCTCATCCCATTGGTTGAGGAGCAGGAACGGCTCCAGGCTCGGAATATGGAAATCGAACGACGATTGCGCTGTGTGCAACTACCAATCCCTTGTAGTTCGAACAGTGACTGTCAATGCAGCCAGAGCTGCGCCGCTTTTGCTGACGGACGTCGAAACGATCCAGGCATCTGTCAGCCGCGCCCTTGAATCTCATTGATTTGCCGGTGCACGAAAAACGTCGTGCCGTTCAATAGCGCATCAGGCACGCAAGAACGAGGACACGTCTTGCCATCCAACAGGCCGCAGCGCACGGCGTGGCGAACTCGTCGTTCGCAATCGACAATCACCGGCCTGCGCGATGCGCTTCAGGATTCACGCTCGTCGGCCACGTCTTCCAGCTTCAGCCATCCGCTGCCGGCCATACCATTTCCGCCCCTCTTCATGGCCTTAATTCGCCATTCCGCCAGGCGACAAAAGCCTTACGCTACGTAGTTTTATGCACTACGTAGCCATTGCTACATTTTCGATTTCCGCATAAACTTATGTTTCACAAATTACTGAGGGATCAAAACATTATCAATAGACACCGCCGCGAGCAGGACGCGGCGCAGCCAGATATGCCCCCTCACCTCGACTTCAGTCCATCAAAGGAACGACAAGAGGATGGCCAAGAAGCGCGGCAAATCCACGAATCTTACGGGACTCCGTGAGCAGGCGGAAGAACTGCTGCGCGCCACGCGTCATGACGTCGCGGCCATGCCGATCAACGACGTGCAACAGCTCGTCCATGAACTGCAGGTCCATCAGGTCGAACTGGAAATGCAGAACGAGGAGCTGCGCCGGACCCAGGTGGAGCTCGAAGCCGCGCGCGATCGTTACGTAAAGGTGTATGACGAGGCCCCCACAGGCTACCTGACCTTGGATCCCACAGGAATCATTCTCGAAGCAAATCTGCCGGCCTGTACGTTACTGGGGATCAACCGAAAAGATCTGCTGGGGAAAACCGTCGTACAGTATCTGGCGACAAACAATCGGGCTGCGTTCCGCCACCACATCCACGAACTCTTCCTCACAGGAATCCGGCAGGTCTGCGACGTGGATCTCGCGCGGCAGGCGGACAGTCCGGTCTCGGTCCAGTTCGAATCGGTGGCCGTCCAGGATGAGGCAGGGCCAGCCACCAGGATGCTCACCGCGGTGCTGGATATCACGCAGCGCAGGCGGATCGAGAAGGCGCTCCAACAAACGCACAACGAACTGGAGCAGCTGGTCGCAGAGCGCACGGCTGAGCTGCGGCAGACGGTCGAGTGTCTCAGAACTGAGATTACCGAGCACCGGCAGGTGGACTTGGCTCTGCAGGTGGTCCAGAGCCAGGTACGGCAGATGCAGAAAATGGACGCGCTCGGGCAACTGGCCGGCGGCGTCGCCCATGACTTCAACAATATCCTCACCGCCATCCTCGGCAACGCCGAAATAGCCTCCGCGAAGATCGCATCCGATCACCCCTCCAGGACGAACCTCACGAGAATTCTCGAAGCCGGCGACCGGGCTTCCCGTCTCGTGCAGCAAATCCTCACGTTCACGCACCAGCAGGCCTTCTCACGGACCCTGCTGGCCCTCGCCCCGGTGGTGGATGAAGCCCTCGCCTTGCTGCGAGCCACCCTCCCGGCTGGCATCCAGTTAACCAGCACCTTCGATCCAGCCACGCCCCCTGTCCTGGCCGATGCCACTCAAATCCATCAAGTCGTGATGAACCTCTGCACCAACGCCTGGCATGCGCTGGGAGAGCAACCGGGATCCATCGCGCTGAACTTGGCGACGGTCACGCTAACCCAGCCGCTGCGCGGGCTCCACTCGACGCTGCCACCGGGCCTCTATGCACGCCTGTCCGTCAGGGATTCTGGCTGCGGCATGGATCTCGATACGCTAGAGCGGATCTTCGATCCGTTTTTTACCACCAAGCCAGTGGGCCAGGGCACGGGTCTCGGCTTAAGCGTGGTTCATGGCATCATCCTGGGGCACGAGGGCGCCATCGTCGTGGAGAGCCAACCAGGCCATGGCACGACCGTGCACCTCTACTTTCCCGCAGCCGACGCAGCGGCCCCAGTGCGCGAGCCGGCCAAGGCGGCAGCAGCCACCCTACAAGGCCGGAACCCCCATCTGCTCTATCTGGATGACGAGAACATGTTGGTGGAACTGGTCCGTGTCCAATTCGAGCGACTCGGCTATCGAGTCAGCGGCTATACCAAGCCGACAGAGGCCCTCGAGGCGGTCCGCGCCGATCCGGGAGGATTTGATGTCGTGGTGACGGACTACAACATGCCGGGGATGTCAGGCCTGGAGGTCGCGCGAGCCCTCGCACGCCTCCGCGCCGACCTGCCGGTGGTGCTGGTATCGGGCTATCTCTCTCCAACCGCCCAGGCCGCTCTCCGCGCCGCCGGCATCACGGAAATTATCGATAAGCCCAACATGCTCAGGCAATTGGGGGATGTGATCCCTCGCCTCCTCGACAGACCGCCCCAGGCTTAGACACACACCAACCCGATAGGCACAGGAGCCTCCAATGACAGCAGAACCATGACGGTCCGGTCTTGCCATCAGCCAGAGGCCACTCGTTCCTCTCTCCACCCTCCCTCACTGTACGCGCCCGCATCATCCATTGCGTGATGGATAGGCCGGAGCGACATTCATCGTCCAACGCCTGGACGACAGGATTGCGGCTTGTAGTGTAACCGCAAGAGTGCTACCACGGTACAGTCGCTTCCGACTTCGGCTGAGACATTTTTGCTTTGCACAAGACAATGAGGCACCCATGACGCAGGATGTCGCACAATTAAAATCACGCCTTCGGCGCTGGACGCTGATATTGGGTGTGCTGCAGATTACGGTGGGTTGCCTGGTGGGCTTCATTCCCCCTACGGCGGTGCCGTGGTTTCGCGGCATTCTCATGAGCCACATCGAATACACCGCCAACGGCGTCTTGATGGTCGTTTTCGGCTTTCTGGTTCCTGAGCTCAGGTTGCAAGCGACATCATTGAAAATGTGGTTCGCGACGTTGCAAATTGGAACCTGGGCAAATGGGACGGCCGGTCTCGTCGGCGCCCTGATCGGTTATTCCTCGATGCTGATGCCCACGATTAATGAAAAATTTCCTGCGCCCCATGGGGCCGACCATCCTGCCGTAACGGGGTTGCTGCAACTCTGCGGGGTAACCATTGTCGTGGCGCTATTGATGACCCTCTATGGCTTGCTGCGATCCGATGCCTCATTGCCAGATAAGCCCCGCTGACCACGACCAGCCCCCGCTCAACCAGATCGGGTCGGCAGTCATGCGTCACAGAACACACGAGGGGGCAGGGACACAACCACGCGCCAGATACCATTTCGCGGTGCGCGGGAAACCTGGCTCTCTGAAAATACATGGACCGCAACGGCCCAGGCTTCAGCGACTTCACTCTGTCACGATAGGAGCGACACTGGCATGAATGCGTTCATCACTCAACAGACGCCGATTACAAATGCGGTACTGAATACCATTGCCCACCTCCCAACCACCAGCTTGCCGCAGATCGTCGAGGAGGGGTTTTTCAAGAAACTCGCGGATAAGGACTTCATGCGTATCGCGGTCCTGTTGGCACAGAAGGGCTATGAGGAAGGCGGCTGTCCGATTGGCGGCGTGATTATCAGCAACAAAACCCGCCAAATTCTGGGCAAGGGGCATAACACGCTCGTTCAGGAAAACCACCCGTACAATCATGGTGAAACATCCGCGATACGAGATGCCGGGCGTCTCGATTTCAGCCGGACGACAATATTCACGACCTTGAGCCCCTGTGATGTCTGCGCAACCTTGATTTACATGCGCCAATTCAACCGGGTTGTCGTGGGTGATGTCACGAACGCCTCTGGCAACGAAGACCTGCTCCGCCAAAAGGGAATCCTGGTCGATATCCTAGAAGATCCTGACGGCATTGCGCGCTACGCGACATATCGGGCGGAGAAACCGGAGCAAGACTTGGAAGACTGGAAAGGCCTGGCAGCCGTGCGGCAGATGGCTCCGCCAAAATCGGAACCATAAATCCGGACGAGAGTCCGTGGCTTGCTCAACAAAGTGATGGCAGGTTACCTGCCTGGCTCTGCCCGGCAAGACGACACGATGCCACAGACCCTTTTGCCGCAGGGAGCGGAGACCTAGGCCCACTCGTTCATCTCGTTTCTCTGCATCCGCAGCTCGACGGCACAAGCGCCCGCACAGAAGGCCGCTTGACGAGCGGCCGTTTCACACGTAGCATGAATCCAAACGTTTCAACATGCCGACTGTCTCATCCCTCGCGCGTCCCGGTCCTTCCATCCGCGATCGATTCTCCAGTCTCCGCCGTTCCACCACTGATATCGCCTGCGCACTCGTCACGACAGGCGCACAGCGGACAAGGAGTACACCCGATGGCCTCGCCGAAACCCATTACCGACCGAATCCTCGACATGCTCCAAGGCCCACAGGAATGCGAGTTCGAGGCCCTCGTGGCTCGCTATCCGGAGTTCACCTGGAATGAGCTCTTTCAAGAAGTGTCTCGGCTGAACCGCACAGGGCAGGTGAAAGTGACCAGGGGGGTTGGAATCTTTACCCTCAAACACACTGCCGGGGTGAAATAAGCACCAGCCAGAACAACCGGCCAAGCCCCCTGTCGCCGCGCGTGGCGGGGAGCTGGTCTATCTGGTCTTTCAGGTCTATCTGGTTGCTGTGGTTCGACGAGCGGGAGATCCGATAGTCCCGTTCGTTGCCATTACAGGACTCCGAGGCGCCAGAGGGTTGTGAGTTCTGCCGCTCTGGCAACGCTCAGCGGATCTGTTTTATCGGAGGATTTAGGATGATTCGGGCGGACACTGATCTTGCCGATCACTTTGAGCCCCGCTTTCGCAACTGCTTCCAGGAGCTCTTCCCTCGTTCTCAGCCCCAGATGCTCGGCCAGGTTCGAGAGTAACAGCCAGCCTTCCCCTCCCGGCTCCAGATGGGCTGCCAGGCCATTGAGGAATCCGCGCAGCATGCGGCTCTCAGGGTCGTAGATCGCCTGTTCGATAGGAGAGCTGGGCCGCGCTGGCACCCAGGGCGGGTTGCAGACCACGAGCGGAGCCCGGCCTTCCGGGAAAAGATCTGCCTGCACCACGTCCACCCGCGCAATGAGTCCCAGCTTCGCCAGGTTCTCCCTGGCGCAGGCCAGGGCGCGAGGATCCTGATCAGTGGCCACGATATGCGCAACGCCGCGCCGGGCCAACACCGCCGCCAACACGCCGGTCCCGGTCCCGATATCGAAGGCCCGCGTCAATGACCGCAATGGCGTCTCGGCGACCAGCCCCACATATTCGCTGCGCACCGGCGAAAATACGCCATAGTGCGGGTAGATGCGGCCGCCGATCACGGGGATCACCAGGCCTTTCTTTCGCCATTCATGCGCACCAATCAGCCCCAGCAACTCGCGCAACGACACCAAGGCGCGCCCCTCGGCGGGGCCGTAGGCCTCGGTGCAGGCCAGGCGCAGGTCTGGCGCACGGCGCAGGCGCACTTCATAGTCCTCTTCCAGCGCCACTAGCAGCATGCCCAAAATGCGGGCGCGCAGGGACTGGGCCTGTCGCTGTAAATGGAAGCCCTCAGCCGGAGACGAGCCAGGCTTGGGGGGATGGCGATCGACTCGCCGCCCCATCGCATTCAGCAACTGTCTGGCATTCTGAAAGTCGCCCTGCCAGAGCAGCGCAGTCCCCTCGCAGGCCAGGCGATAGGCTATATCGGCGGTCATCTTGTCGCTGGCGATCGCCACGCGTGTCGGCGGCGGCGAGCCCCATTCCGAGCGCCAACGCGCGGAGCAGGCCTGGCCATCCTCGGTCCAACTGACCGGTGGCAGTCCGCTCATAACCACATTCTGCGTACGATAATTGGGGGCATGGTGAACATCCCTTGGTTCATGGTCAATCTGGGTATCCGGGTACGAAGCACAGCCCCCGCGACACACAGCGCGCCTTCTATGGAGGAAACGATTAATCCGTGCTGAAATCGAATAGGGCCCGGTGCATTCTACCGAAAATCCATGGCAGGAGTGAGAAAAGTTGGCAGGCTACTTTTGGGGCCGCGTTCATCGAAAGGACACGATGCCAGAACCCCTGTCGTGGCGGATGGCAGGGGCTCTCCCCGCTTTCAAGATGCAGGATCAGGGTGAGGCGAAGGCACGTCATGAGGCCCAGGTGCTGGAGGTTCAGGCTTATCAGGCAGGGGACGCCTCGCCTCTTCAAACCCTCCCCAAATCTCCCAGACAAGCCTAACCTGGTTATCGAAATAGAAATTCCCCGCCAGATTGGACAATTCAGGAACGCTGGTCTGCACACATTCCGCGACAGCCTCCAGCAAATCCTGCTCCTGGCTGTCTTGCAGCAACGCAAGTTCGGTCGCTCCGCGAATACCCCGCACTCTGAGCGCAACTGACGCATCGCCAACATAGCAATACAGAAGGGCCTGATCCATCCAGTCGATCACGACCTTCGGCGGAAAATTGGTCCTAAAGAGCAACGCGAGGGGGTCAACATAGGCCAAACCTTGAATCGTAGTAATGCCGACCTCCGTCAGCTTATCAATAACTTCACGGTCAATCCCTTGAATCTTCTCAAGACTGGGCTGCCACTCTGCGGTGGCAGATCCTCCAAAATTTTTCTCAAGCCGTCCCCTCACAAACCTCATCGTCTCCGTGATCGGCAGACTCGCCAACACAAACGACCCGAAGCTCGCAATCGTGTCCACAAAGAGCATAGGCGTGAGTAATCCAATGCAGATCGCCAGGACGTAGCGGAAGATCATCCAGTAAAACGCCACCGGAGCCAGATCCGTGGCGGCATAGCTTCTGACGAGATACCAGATACTCCAGAAAAATCCGCCCAATAAGGCAAACCGGATCGAAGCGGAAATCGGGACGTCTGTGAGACTTTCCCCCAGACCGTCCGTGACAAGAAACAGGACGATGGCCGAGGAAAACAACGACCCCAGCACGCACGTAAACGTGTAATACCGCTTGCTGTATTCTTGCCCAAACTCATTCTCGAACACTTGGTCAAATTTCTCGCGCAGACGCTGCCGATGGGCCTCCTCCGTTTCGGCTGCTGCCTTTCGCAGATCCTGGCGCTTCCCCTGCAGATACACCTCGAGAATGCCATCACGCGAAAACAGTCCGATCAGCTGCTGGCGCCTGGCTTCGACTCGGAACCTGACATAGGAATAGGAGAGGAGCGGAATGATGAGCGAACCCAAAACAATAATAGCGATTTGAAAGGGACTCATAGGCCTCCCCTCTCGCGATAACGCTGCGCACGCAAGCCAGGATACGGTGACGTCTGAACCACGTAAGGCACTCGAGACAATGAAATGAACGTGAGCCCAGGATCTACGATAGGTCGCCTGCCATCAGGTCTTCCGATCCTCAAGCCTTTTTCTGAAAAATGAGCACCAAGTCTGTGTGATACACAAAGGTTGTCACCAATTTAAACCCGGCAAAATCCTGGTTCCCGCAAGCGTCCTCTATGGCCTGCTCAAGCTGAGCAACCGTACTTAAGTCGATGCGTACCACTTTCGTCATGGCTGACCTCCCGCAGACAACAAATGGTCACATTAAAATTTCACGCCTTGCGATTCGAGAGATTTCCGGACAGCCCCTACCTTGGCAACGTCTGCCGATACCTCTCCAATGAAATTTCTGAACGCAGGATAATCGGAATGGCCGGTGGCCGAATAGCCAACCGATTGAGCCGCAATTTCAAACTTCTGCAACGCCGAATCGTTGCGGTTAGCCGCGTAGAGTCCCTCAAACTTCTGACGCATGGCGGCCTTGTGAGACTCGACCAGCTCATGGACCGGCTTCACATTCTGCACCGCTATGTGCGCCCGCTCCACAGCCGACACGGTCGCTGAGTCCATCTTGCCATCTGAATCCTTGGCAAACATGAACGACGCCCCCGGTTGGGACACCGCCGTCGTGCCAACGGCCAGGCGCTGGTAAATACCGGAGCTGGGGCCCGCATCAAAAATTCCCCCATACCGTATCTCCATAACCACATCGGCCAGATCCTTGGCCCCGTTCTGCAACGAATTGCCCGTGGATGCCGTGTCCAGACTGGAGCGATTCGTGGGGACGATGGCCAACTCCATCCGCTGATACCCGAGCTTGGCCTGAGGTGATTGCGTGGCGGGATTCTGTGAAATTTCCACTCCGATATTCGTCCCGGTCGCGGCTAACACCATGTGGCGGTTACTTTCGCAACCCTGAAGGGTCACATCAAAATACAGAATGCTCAGTACCATTCCTATGGCGAAGATGCGTGAGTCGTACATCCACAGTCGATCCATCACCCTCTCCTTTCATTCCGGCTGTGTGAACTTGGCACTCTGTGTATCGACGACCAGCGGTCCGCCGGGCCTTTGGGAGACCTCCACACGCACATCCTCGGCGCCGGGAGCCACCGTCACCACGGTGCTCGAGGCGTACCCGATTCCCAACTTCAACCCGGGGCGATCCGAGAGGCTGATCCCCAGAGCCTGTGTCTGAGTTGCCGTGACGGCATCCTCCGATTCATTCACCGACACAATTCCGACCCCAACGATCAGATAATGCTTCGTGCCACCCTGGCCTGGAATCGCCACGCAGCCGCTCATTATGAAGAGCACAAGCGCCAGCACAATCGATCGGGGCGGCGCTAAGAAGCCTCGCGCGGCGGAAATGGACCGGCGCCAGAAACCATGTCGCGGCTCGCGAAGACGCGCAAGAGGATGGAAGGGCAGGCATGGAGAGGGACTGCGATTCGACACAAACAAGAACCGTCTTCCGGCTGGTGCAACGCGATCTTGCAGCACGTTGATGATCCAAACATCTGTTCCACTCGGAGCGTTCACGGGATGACCCTCCCAAGATCTCAAAGTACGAAGCATTACTAACCTAATACCGCCATACTGTCAAATATGCCTAGGCATTATTTATGTCACCATCTTTACCCGCACCCCCCTACAGGCGCGCCCCATCTTTCATCAAAGGCAGTTCGATCCATCGGCACGGAAATACTCAATGAACGTCTTGTCGGCTATGATGCGATCACGGAGGTGGCCACAGACTTCTTGCCACACCTGCCAGCGAATCAGACAGTGGCTCGCGTCTGGCAGCATCAAGGAGAGGATGGAGTCAAACGGGAACAGCTACTCATCGATTTTCACTGCTCAAGGCCGGCGGCCCCTCCACGACACAGGGCGGGACATGAAGACGTCGCACATGGGATGAGGGTCAGTGAACGAGACTGGGCGGCGCTTGTGGAGCACCTCATGCCACGCTGGAGGCTTGTCACATGCCGCAGACAGAGTGTGGCCTTTGCACAGAGCACGAAGCACGGCATTGTCGAAACCTAGCAGGCTACTCCACCTACCGCTCGCAAACTCCTACGATACAACGCAGACCGGGAAGGCCCTCCGATCGTCAGGAACCTTCCCGGAATTCTACGCGGTCCTATTCACTTGATGGCCCATGTTGGACCGTGAAGACGTTCCCGCAAACCCGCTGACCGGCTGATACCTTGACGGCAAGTCCTTCGCGAGCTTACTGGCCAGCTGATCGATCAATGAACCGCCGTTTGCACCAGCCTGAGCTGTGGCTTCAGACGATCCAGATGCCATTCCGCCCCCTGTGGCTCCCTTGAGATCAACCATAATTGATTGAGCCAATTGATCCACAAATGAGCTATCGCCCGGACCACCACCCTGGCGATGAGGACGCCCTTGCACCCCCTTGACTCCCGAAACCTGCAAGGGGTCAGAGGCCTGCGACGCCTGCAGATTCAACTGCATCGCTTCCCGTGAAATCGAGGCACGGTCACTCGACGGTTGAGACGTCGCAGCCGGCTGACTCCCGGCTGCGGACCCGGCCTTGGAAAGATAGCCCTGGAGCCACTCCAAGGCATGGGAAGACCCAATACCTGAGACGGACATACCCGCTCCTTACAACCAGCGGGTCTCGCAATCCTTGCGCTGCGACCCACTGAGAGGATGAATGAGGGGCCGGCAAATCCTTTTGCCGCCCTACGCAGACGAATCGGCCGATGAGACCGATGTCCCTTCCCGCTACAAAGCAAGGACTGCGCCTGACAGAGGAATGCCTCCTACCGACGAAACAACGCCATAGGACTGCACCTGAGCAACCAGTCACATTCGAGGCGGCAAGAGTTGCCGCCTGTGAGACAGCGCCAGGCAGAAAGGTCCCCATCCGAAAAATGAATGGATATCAGCGCCCTGCGCAATACCTGTCGTGGAACTGGCTCATCTGGTCTATCTGGTCTGTCTGGTCTATTCGGTCTATCTGGTTAGCTGGACCAAAAAGACATGACAGACCAGATAGACCAGATGAACCAGACAGACGGCGCTGACTTACCATGAAACGACATCCGTCTCACCCCTGCCAACGGCAGCCTCCCCCCGACCATACGTCGTCAGGCTCAAGAACTGCGCAGGAACACCGATACCGAGACTAGAGTATTTTCACTTAGGAGGAATCATGCTCACAGCAATCGGCGATGTCATGAGGCGGGCGTACGAGCGGGGCTGGATTACGACGAGAGACGGAAACATCAGCATGCGGAAGCGAGAAGGAAAATATCTCTACATCACCCCCTCCGGATGGCGAAAGACCATCGTGCACCCGGAGCACATCGTACGGATCGAGATCATGAAGGAGCCGCGGACGGGAATACTGACGCCGAATGTCGTCGCCGGGCAGCAACCGTCCGGGGAGCTCTGGATGCATTGGAACTTACAGCGCGACACGAAAAAAACCAGGACCATCGTGCATGTCCATGCCACACATATCGTGGCCGCCCTCTACGCCGGCTTCGACTTGCAGGCCATCAGCGCAGAATTCCCTGAGATCTCGCGTTACACCAAAGTGGGGCCGACGGTGCCGGCCTTGCCGGCCCTGTCACGCGAATTGGCAGACGTGACGGCCGCCTGTTTCGGCATCGGGAAGGACGGGGCGCTGGCCTTCGACATCGTGGGGCAAGCCAACCACGGCGTCTGTGCGGTCGCGATGGATCCCTGGGCCGCCTACGAGCATATCGAGCGCCTCGACCACATCTGCGAGATGGTCCTCAAGAGCGGGGTGCCAGCCCCTGCCCGCGTAAAGGTATCCGCCCCAGCCTAAGGGACCGACCGCGATCAGGACGAGCAACCACAGACCGCATAACCCGTCATCGCCCGGCCCGACGAACGAGCGACACCGGGCAGGTCCGCGCAGCCGATAGACCCCCGGCCACTCGTGATGCGCGCGTCGAGACATCGCCCCTGCCGCAATCCGAGATCAACCCTCCAGCGCCTCTACCAGCAAGGCAATTGCGCATTAGGTATTTTTTATTGCTGTCTTAACATTGAGGTGCTATCGTCAGCCAATATCGTTGAGATCTCCGAACCACACTGCGGAGGAGGCATCCATGGTCCTGGACACGGAAACGCTGCTCGCCACGGGAATCAACGCGCTGAAAACTGCACTCAGGACTTTCATACGGCAGGGATGGAGCTATCGGCGAGGATCAGGGGATGACACGAGGTCTCGCAACAAGGGAAACGTGAGAAGTCAGTCTCGTAATCAAACAGCTCGCAGCCTCTGGCTGGCCGCACGTCGTGACTCGCCGCTCCTGCGGCATGTTCGACTCTATATCGCCCACCGCTCCTGACACAGGGTTCCCGCTCATCGAGCCGGCCAACCGTCCCCGACCACGCGAGGCGTCCGACCCCTCGCCCGCTGCCGGCGACGGCCAATCACATCAGAAGTGGATACCGACGCCTGCATTCAGCGTGTCGTATCCGTGGTTACTGCCTTTCCCGGAACTATAATTCACTCCCAAAGCTTCCCCATTGGAATTGTGCTGATACCCGACCGTAATGAAATATCGATCGATGTCATACCGCAATGACAGACCCAGATCATAGGTATGTTTCGACTGGCCTTGATCTGCGTATCGGCCAGATGGAATCGCGCCGATCCGTTCCGTGGCATAGGCAAAACCGACATTCGCGAGGACTTCATATTTACCCTGCCGGTACCCGAACATCACGCCTCCCGCGACTTGCGGAATATTCATCCCATCAAGCATGGCGCCCTTGGCATAGGGACCGATCTCAAGAGCCCCATTGCCGATGGTGGCGACAGGAAAGAGCCTGTCGACCAAGAGCTGGGCCGTCGTTTTGATTCTCCAGGGGAACGAATCCTTGTTAGCGCAGGTCCCGCAGACGACTCCCCCTCCCACACGAAACTCGACGTCCGTATGGGCTTCGTACGACTCCGCGAGGGCAGGCTGAACGAATGAAAATGTCGCCAGGACCAGTATCCATGCGGTGAGGACGGCGACTCGACCAGTCGGGCCAAATCCCAACCCTGCCCCTCTGACAGCAGACAACCCATGATGCTGCGCGGCATCGCTCACAACCGGCCCGGGACATAACGGAATGCACGTCGCAGCCCTCATCGGTTCTCTCCTACTCAAGATAATAGTGATTGGCCGTCTCTATCGGCAGGGGATAATAGAATATCTTCGATACACTGTCTACAAGGATTATGCGGTATTTTCACGCACTAACAGAGCTGCCCTCCAGGCAGTCGTGTACTTTGCCTCCCCCTCTGACCGCTATGGACGCAGGACTGGCAGGATCGGCCGATTCACTTCGCGCAGGACTTGTACCGTAGCAGAGGTGACAGGACTGCGACTCGCAGGGGGACTTAGGACGCGTTGCGTTGATAGATACCCTGAATCTCCTCGACACAGACGAAAAAGGCCTCGACAATCGTCGGATCGAAATGCGTCCCGGCGCCCTCGCGGATGATCTCAAAGGCCTTCTCCATCGGAAAGGCCTTTTTATAGGGTCTGGCATGGGTGAGGGCGTCGAAGACATCCACTACCGCCACGATACGGCCCGGCAACGGAATGTCCGTGCCGACAAGACCCCCATAACCGGTCCCGTCCCATTTCTCATGGTGCGTCCGCGCGATTTCTTCCGCCATCTGGGAGAGCGGATAGAGGCTGCCAATCAACAGCTTCGAACCGAGCGTCGTATGGCTCTTCATGATCTCGAACTCTTCGGGCGTCAGCGATGACGGCTTCATGAGGATCAGATCGGAGACGCCGATCTTGCCGATATCATGAAGCGGCGCCGCGCGGAGAATCAGCTGCACGATTCCGTCGGGAAGCTGCAAGACCCTGGCAATCGCCCCTGAGGTTTCCCCCACGCGCCGGCAATGCTCGCCGGTAACGTTGTCCCGGAACTCCGCCGCCAACGCCAGCCGTTCCAACGCTTCGATCTGGGAGGCTTCCAGTTGACTGGTGCGCTCCAGCACCTTCTCTTCCAACGTCTGATTATGCGCCCACAACTTGAGATGGAGGTCCCGGGTCTCTAACAGGTTCGCGATGCGCAACAACACTTCGATCCGGTCGAATGGCTTAGTCAGGAAGTCCTTGGCGCCGCCCGCCAGGGTCTTTTGCTTCATGGCCGATGTGGCATCCGCGGTCAACACCAGGGTGGGGAGATAGAGTCCGTTCTGATTGCAGCCCTTTAATTGCTGCAACACCTCATGCCCGTCGAAATAGGGCATATTCAAATCCAGCAGGAGCAAATCCGGCTGAAAGGACGCCACCAGCGGCAGCACCTGACGAGAATCGGTGATGCCGCAGAGATTTTCAAACCCCTCCCGTCGCAGGATGGCCTCCAGCAGCTGCACATTCACCGCCTCGTCGTCGACGATCATGATCTTAAACTGCAACAGGTCTTCTCGAATCATCGTCCGACCCCCTTCTTCGCCAGCTGCTCATCCAACAGACGGTATAATTGCGCCACATTGACCGGTTTGGTGAGATACCCCTGCGCACCGGCCGCGAGCAGCTGGTCGATATCTCTCTGCATGGCATCAGCGCTCAGCATGATCACGGGGATGGCCGCGGTCTCCGGATCTTTCCGCAAACGGAGCAAGACCTGATCTCCCTGAATATCCGGCAGGTGCAGGTCCAGGAGAATCAGATCGGGATGTTGCGTCGCCGCAAGCTCCAAGCCCAGTCTCCCCTGCATCGCCCCCAGCAACTTAACCCCTGGCCGCCTCGACAGCAACACTTCGATGAGCTGATAGTTGGATAAATTATCCTCGATATAGAGAACCGTATAGCTCACGCCCGGCTGCGACGCCGTGACCAGCCCTTCCTCCACTGCCGGGGCAGCGCGACGCGTCGGAGATTTTGCCAGAGACAGCTCGACCGTAATCGTCGTCCCCTCCACCACCACACTCTGCACGGCGATGGCTCCCCCCAACGCCTCGACCAACCCGCGGCTCAAGACCAGCCCCAGACCGGTCCCTTCGATGAGGGAATCTTTTCCCAGCCGATCAAAGGGGGTGAACAGCCGAGACAGCAGAGCCGGGGCAATCCCCCCTCCCGTATCGGCCACCACAATCCGGTACCGGCCCTCTGCCATTGTCTGGCCAGAAACCGTCAGCCTGCCGCCGTCCTTGTTGTACTTCACTCCGTTGGAGAAGAGGTTCAGCAATACCTGCTTCAGCCGCTGCTGGTCGGCCATCACATACACGGCTTCCGCTCGCGCAACGGTCGAGAGCAGTTGAATCTTCCGCGCGCCCGCGTGCGGTCTGACCAGGTCCAGCGCCTCGCCAATGGCAGAGAAAACCTCGACCGGATCCAGCGACACCGTCATGTTGCCGGCTTCAATCCGGGAGATGTCCAAGATTTCATTGATGAGAGACAGGAGGTGTCGCCCCCCCTTGAGAATATGCTGCACATGCTGCTGCGGCTTCGGACTCTGGATGTCCACTTCCAGCAGTTGGCCAAAACCCAGAATGGCATTGAGCGGGGTGCGCAACTCATGGCTCATCCGAGAGAGAAACTCGCTCTTGGCCTGGCTGGCACGATCGGCCGCCTCCCGGGAGGCCTGAAGATCATGAGCCAGCCGAATCTCTTCTTCCTTCGCCTTGCGCTCGGTGATGTCGGTGATGGAGGCCAGGACCTGCTGGCCCCCCTCCGTCTGGATCGGGCTCAGGCCGATCTCAACCAGCAACTCACGGCCATCTTTATGCAAGCCATAGAGCTCGCGCCCGGCACCCATGCCGCGTGAACCGATCGAGGTAAAAAAGCGGGAATGATGACCTGCATGGGTTGCCCTGAACCGGGCCGGCAGCAGGATTTCAATCGGCTGTCCCAGCAACTCCTGACGGGTATAGCCGAACATTCGTTCAGCCTGCCGGTTCACCAGCGTCATCAGGCCCTGCTCGTCGACCAGCAGGATCGCGCTGGGCACCGCCTCCACCACCAGACGGAATCGCTCCTCCGCCCGCTTGCGCTCAGTGAGATTGACGATGACGGCCAGGACCAGCAAGCCATCCACCGTCTGGATCGGGCTGAGGCCGATCTCAACGGGAATCTCATGACCATCCTTATGCCGGCCATGCAGATCGCGTCCGACACCAATGCCGCGGGTGCTAGGCTGGGCCATAAACTTGGCGACCAGCTCCGGATGATTGGCCTGGAATCGCTCGGGCACCAAAGATTCAATCGGCAGATCGAGCAATTCCTCCCGATCGTAGCCGAACAATCGTCCCGCCTGGGCGTTCCCAAGCCTGATACTGCCCCGCGCGTCAACCAGTAAGATCGCGTTGGGCAACGACTCCATCAGCACGCGAAACATCTCTTCGACTTGTTGTTGCGTATGCTCCTTGAGATCTTTCATGACAGGGAACGGGCTCCATTCGTAGCGGGACGCCACACAGACGATGGCCTGGCCAGCGATTTCACGCCCCTGCCTTAGCCGATCTTGCCATCGAGGTAGACCTGGGGATCGATGCCCACGGTCACAGGATCGATCGTCGACCAGATCTCCCGATCTGGATGGCCCGATTGCGTGGCCAGATCCAGCACCAAGGGACGCGCGCGTCGAAAGCCTCCGTTATCCGTCACGATCACCACCCGCGGTTTTAAGGAGGCACCGCGATTCGTCTGGATGACGACGGCGGCTTCGCCCGTATTCAGCCCCACACAGGACCCGACGGGATAGACGCCGACGATTTGGACAAACCGCTGGACCAGCGTACTCTCCACATGCCCTTGGGTGCCGAGCTGATACAGAAATTTGAGCGTTTCGTGCGGGGACTTGCCCTTATGGTAGCAACGATCGCTGGTCACGGCGTCATAAATGTCGACGATGGCG
>JAPLLI010000165.1 GCA_026387615.1 Nitrospirota bacterium | reverse complement strand
GAAGTTGCCTTCCACCGCGGTCAGCGCCACACCGATGCCGGTCTGGACGGCGCCGGACCCGCCTGAAATCGAGGAACTGATCAAGTCGGCGAAGGAAGCCTTGCTGGATTTGAAGCCCACCGTGGACATGTTGGCAATGTTGTTTCCGATCACCGATAAAGCGGTGCCGTTGGCGTTGAGACCGCTCACCCCGGCGAATAATGAGGACATAATACCCATGACGAAATACCTCCTTCTGAATCCTATGAGAATAAATGCTGCGTCGTATCCCTATTGTTTCAGCGGAACTCGATCACGGAAGCTGGATCAATCGTCTGATCCCCTGCTGCCAGTTGAGGCTGCCCTCCGACTATTCTGATACCGGTGACCGTCAAGTTCGATGTCGTCGTCACAGGCACTGGCTGATTCTGAGCATTCAGAGCCGTCACCGCATAGGTATAGGTCCCTGGCGGCATCGTCGCGCCATTCTGATCTTGACCATCCCACGTGATGTGTTGCGCGCCGACACCCTGATTCCCGAGCGTACCCGTGCGGATGACCTGGTTCGAGGCATCCATGATGGACATGCTGACCGACGAAGCTGCTTCTCCAAGGCTATAATTCAGCGTCGTGGGCGTGGTCCCCAATTGAATCACTGCACCCTGAGTGCTCACGTCTCGCCCGACCAGTTGCAGCAACGAATACTGCAAAGTCGCGTTCTGCGCATCGAGGCCTTTCTGGAGGAGCGCACTTCACAAGCAAATTGAGAAAGTCTGTCTTGCCAAGATCTGCTTGTTTCGCCGTGGTCGTTGCCGGCGAGGCCGCGGCGCTCGCGGAGGCCGGAGTGGCCGGGGACGATGTGGCTGCGGTGACAACACTCATAATAAGTCTCCTTCGATCACACGTTAAGCAAACAAGCTGAGCGCACCGCTACGTGATGCCTTCGCAGGAACCGGCGCATCCTCCTGCAGATCCTGCTGCCGGGACTCGCGCTGTTCTTGGGATCTGCCGCCCTGGGCCTGCGACTGCCACTCCTGCCCGGACTGGCCGGTGCTTCCCTGATCGACCTGCACCTGGAATCGCCCTAAATCCAAGCCCGCGCTGGACAACTGTGCGCTCAATTGCTCCTGCTGGTTCGTAAGCATCTGACCCAGTTCGGCCCGATCGGTTGACATGTGCGTATGGATCGTCTGGTCGGACAAGACGACGCGTACCCGTAGTTGACCGAAGTCAGACGGAGCTAAGTCGAACTGCACGGAATGGCTGCCTGGCACAGGAGCCGTTTCAGGTTCCGGACTGAGCCGGCTCGTCAGAGAGGCAGGAGGAGCCACAGACGCGGGAGCGGAACGGCTATTGGCTGGAGTACCGCCTTGCCCCGGTGGGGCCGACTGATACTGTAGTCCTGAGTCGTGGGCCTCGACCCCCGGCTGCTGAGACTGACGAGGCGAGACCTCTGCTGATTGAAGGTCCACACGGGAGAGCCACTTCAGCCCCTCGTCTTTCTTCTGGCCGTCCGTCGCGTTCTGAAAGCCCTGCCCTTCGCCCTGAGTCTGAGCAGACACTACTGCCGCTGTTTGAGCCGTAGGAGATTCGGTCTGCATATTTCGTTGATGGAGCGATGGCTCGGCCTTGCCGAGAACCTGTTGCCCCTGCGACCGATCCGGCTGCGCCGCCGCCGCTTCACCATTCTGGTTGGCCAGTTGAGCCGTCGCCGTAGCGGTTGGCTGCATAGAAGTCTGCGGCAATGGAGCCAGGGTCTGAGGCACATCCTTCTCCGGCTGCGCCATAATCGGGAGTCCCTGCTGAGGATCGCGGCTTTGAGCCTCCTGACCCTGTCCTACTGTGAGCGGTTGGTTGAGGTCTGAATTCGTCGTAACCGGCGTGCCCCCTTCGGCTCCAGGAGAAAGTGGTTGCCCTTCAACCCTCGGTGAAGACAAGGCGGTCGCTATATCCCCTGTAGCTGTCGCTGCCTTGGGAGCAGGAAGATCCTTGAGCCCGGCTTCCTGCCCCAGAGGGCTGACAATCCCCTCAGCCGGCTGAACAGTCGGCTGGATCGCCGAGGTTCCTTGGCTATCGGAGAGCACTTCGATTTGTTTCGTAGTTGCGTCTGTCCCGGCAGCCTTTTGCGTTGAAGCAACCGGCGGCGCCTGCTGCACCATCGCGGCGCCAAGGAGCGCAAGCAGCAGAGGATCGGAACTGGACGTAGTCGTGGCTGGCGAGGTCCCGGTCTCAGCCTGAGCAGCGAGCGCCTCTGCGTCCGTGCCGGAAGAGGTCTCTTTCGATGGGGTGGCGGCAGCAGCAGTCGTCGTCGTGGGGGACCCGTCATCGGCCTTTGCCTCCCGGCCAATGTCATTCTGCCGTGATAGGCCCTGGAGCACCGTTGAAAAGCCCCCATCTCGCGAGGGCAATCCAAAGAGGCCGTCGCCCGCGAGGACCTTCAGTTCGCCGCCGACTAATGGTGAGTCGATCTGTGTGCTGAGTGGTTTCACATTCATATATCCTCGCGTCCTGTAGCTAGTGAATGAACTGCGTTGAGCCAAGACTATTTCAAGCCTCGTGCCAGAGAGACAGGCAGAGAATCTATCGATTGGCGTATGGTTTCAGGATGCGAAGACGATCAGAAGACCGGAAAGGGAAAAAGTTGCCGGACGGTCCGGCAACAAGTACCGGGGTATACAAGGGAGAAAGGGACTGCTTAGGGGGCGGAGAGCAGTTGCTCGGAGAGTTGCGCGGCGCGGTCGACGTTCATTTGCGCAAGAATGGATCCTGCGATTTTACCCTTGAGCAGCCGGAGAATCTCCAACGCTTTCCGGTCCGCCATCTGCTCGATTCGTGCAGCCGCCTCTTCGGAGGGCATGGTTTCATAGATCTTGATGAGCTGGGCATACTGTTGCTTGCGCAGTTCAGCCGCTTGCTTGCCCTGCCCCACTCGTAGCTCAGCCTCTTGCTTATTCTGCGCCGCTGTTTTCTCCTGCTGTTCCTTCAGCAGGAGACGCCGCTGCTCCGCGGCCTCGACTTTACTCAAGACCTGCTCGAGTTCAGCCTTCAACAACGTCAATCGCTCCTCTGACGTGCGAACGGCCTTCTCACGACGCTCCAGCTCTTCTTCCCGCTGCTGAAACATGGCCACCACTTCATCCGGCACGATGAGCGCAGGCCCTTGGGCCTGCGGAGGCTTCTCCGCTGCCGACTCAGTCCCCGTCGTCTTAGCCTGGTCCTGCATCGAGGCACGAGACAACGCCCCAACAGATTTTCCGCCGACGGGAGCGGCGGTTTTGGAACCAGGCAGCGCCGCTGTCTGAGCCGACGAATCCTGATTGAGCTGGATCATCGTCCAGCCCAGGGCCAGGATCACCGCAATCCATAGGCCGACAGACTGCATCTGCTGTCCCCGCCCAACAAGCGGACGACGTGATGCGGCCGGACGAGAACCGGAAATGGTGATGCGGTCGTGAGGCTGATCCACTGGATACCTGTTCATCGATGATTCTGCAGGCTGCCCATCGGGCTCGTGCGACGCGCCGCCTCATCCATTTGGGTTTGTTCGATTTGATGCTGCACGATTTGATCTTGTAAACGCATGCGTTCCGCCAGCCGATCGATGGTCCGGCGCTCCTGCATCGCCTCCCGCAAGTCGTTCTGCTTCAAGTGCCACGCGTCACGCAGTCGGCCTTCCGTCTGCCTGGCTTGCGCCAGCAAAGAGGCTTCAGAATCAAACGTCGCCTGCCACTCGATAAACTCCTCCAGCGCCATGCCTGCCGTGACTTTTTCTGCATACTGATCGGCCGTCATCCCCATTTGCGCGTCGAGGGTCTGGCAGAGGTTCTCGACATCCTGCAGATTTTGGCGGGCCTGAAGCAGCTCCATCCGGACGACCTCTTCCACCTGCGCGCGATAGCGTCGGACCGCGTCAAGTTTCATGCGGTGCTCTTTGCCAAGGCGAGTAGATCCTGGACCGAGGCTCCGAGCTCGGCCTGCTGCTCATTGTCCTGTCGAAGAAAGGCATTGATCCCGTCCTGCGCCGAGACGGCCCGGTCGAGCGCCTTGTTCGTCCCGGCCTTATAGGCGCCCAGAAGAATGAGGTCCTCCGATTGCTGATAGCGGGCCA
>JAPLLI010000183.1 GCA_026387615.1 Nitrospirota bacterium | reverse complement strand
GTCGCTAGCATGGGAAAAGAACTACCGATTTTGCCCTCGGCCGCCCAACCGGCCGAAGCCGCTCCGGCAGAGGAATTCCTCTATTCTCGCGTGTTTTGCCAGAAAGAAAACTCCCCCCCGCTCCGGCTGCTCTTGGAATTCCTCAAGTCCCGCAGCCAAACGCCGATTGCCCCGCCGGAGATGGACGACACTATGCTGGACGAATGGGCCTGGGTCCAGGTCACGCTCGGATATGATCGCGACCGGAAGCCAATTCAGATATTCTGCGTCCGGGATCGAGGCACCTATCAAGACGTGTTCGAGAAAGAAAAGGCGCAATTCCTGGACCTGCTCTCCGCTCACGACGATATCGAAGCAGAACTTGTGCGCGAGTATGTGGAGCGCGCGCGATTTATCCTGACAACCCGCTTTGCCCAAAATGATATCACCGACGAGGGTTACGACTTCAACGGATGGATCCTGGAGTTCTACCAGGAACAGTGTAACGGGATCGTCCAGATTGATAACCAGGGCTTCTACTCCCCCAAGGGCGATCTCATCGTCGACCTCTCCGTCAAAGTAGAATGAACGACCGTGGCAGGTCCAACGCAATCAATCCCTGCCCCCCTCTATCAAAAGACTGATCGCTGGTTCCAGCGGGCCTCCGCCGCTCTGCTGGGGGAAGTGCCCTGCCGACTCGGCTGCACCAGCTGCTGCATCGGCCCCTTTCCCATCACCATCCTCGACGTCCAGATCCTCCAGGATGGACTCACCTGCCTCCCGGCAGACCAACGCCAGCGCATCGAACAACGCGCCATCGAACAAACCGCTGCGATGGAAACAGCCTTCCCGCAACTGGCCAAGACCGAGCTGATCGACGAGTGGTCCGACCAGGAAATCGACCGGTTGGCCACAGAATTCCACCAGCATCCCTGCCCGGCATTAGAAGCTAACGGAGGCTGCGGCCTCTACGAGCACCGCCCCCTCGTCTGCCGATCGATGGGGATCCCAACAGAACGGGACGGATTGGCCCAGGGCGCCTGCGAGGTCCAAACCTTTATCCCCATCGTACGGCTTCCCTCCTCGTTCCGAGAGGAGGAAGACCGCTTGATACAAGAAGAAACAGCCGTCCTGGAGGCCCTTCGCCTGGCCACCGGCTCACCAGGGGAAGAGGTCTTCCTGCCCTATGGATTCTTGCACCGCGAGACGAGCGAGACATGCGAGAAAAGAGAAACGGGTCTGGAAGGCTGAAGTGTTCGGAGCTTCATGTCCCGCTTACCCCGCCCATCCCGCCTGTCTCGCGCATGAATTTGCAGGCTGGACAGAGGATAAAACCCTGTGCTAATGTCTCCAATCTTGGTTGCGGGAGCGCCTGTAGCTCAGCTGGATAGAGCATCAGCCTCCGGAGCTGAGGGCCACAGGTTCAAATCCTGTCAGGCGCACCAGCAAACAGGCAAGGAACAGTAGCCGCACGTCGATATCTGCCAGAGACATACCCGGTGGGCCGTTAGCTCAGTTGGTAGAGCAGCTGACTCTTAATCAGCGGGCCGTAGGTTCAACCCCTACACGGCCCACCAAATACGTCAACCACTTACACTGCTAGTCGCCAGTTCCGGCCCTGCCGGATGTGCTGGATTTGTGCTACCAAGACGGTCCCGCGCTAGAATTTCCACTCCCTCGCGAAGAGCGCCGCCGCACGTTTTAGAAAATCCCGCTCCTTCCGGAGCAGTTCGTTTTCTCGTTTGAGCCGTGTCAGCTCGTCCTGTTCGGCCCGCATCGCCTGGCGGGTCTGCCCCTGAGATTCAACGTGGCGTTGCTCGCTCCTCCAGCGGCAGAGCAAATTATCTCCAATCCCGAGTTCCCGCGCCACCTGGGCCACCGGCCGCCCAGATTCTCGTGCGAGCCGAACGGCTTCGGATTTGAACGCGCCGGTAAATTGACGTCGCGTGGGTGTTGCCATGCTGACCTCCAATTTCATCTTTCTCCCCCTTATAGAGGTGTCTGTAAAATCAGGGGAGGGTCACGTTAGTGCGCATGTCGTGACTATTAGACGATCCGGCCTGCATCCGCTCGGCGTGATGACGAGCGTAGGGCAACGAGGAAGAGAGGGGAATTAGGCAGTTAGGGTCAAGTGATCTCCCGTCAGGCAACGAACTGTTTATGTTACAAGACGGCGCAGGGAAGGCCGTTCACGGGTTATGGCCAGCGCCTGGCGTGCGCCTCTCTGTATTGCGGGCCGCTTCCCCCCGCATGCCCCCTACATTCGCTGACCTGTGCGGAAAAATTCCTCGCCTAGCCATGTGGCCATAATGATGGAGAAGCCTCGTATTCTCCAACCACGCTCCCCCTTGAAGGCTGCCGATCCCTATTGGGCGAGACGGAAGGACTCAGGTGTAATCCCACAATGATAATGTCCGCTTTCACCACAGTAGAAATGTCCTCTTCGTTGCTAGACTGCCGGCTTTCAGACGGAGGGCTGGATGGTCGGAGAGGACACGGTCATCATGAGTGTGAAGGAACTCAGGCGAGTGCA
>JAPLLI010000112.1 GCA_026387615.1 Nitrospirota bacterium | reverse complement strand
CAGCGGCCGCTCGCGACCGTCGTGATCGGCGGGCTCTTCACCTCGACCCTGCTTACGTTAGTGGTGTTGCCGGCCCTTTATCGAGGGTTTGCAGAACAAGAAGCGGGGAAGGCGTATGCGCCGGAGTGGGTATGACGAGGCAGGCTCATGGGTCCTCCGTGCTCGCGGAACGCGCGCCCTCGGAAGGGCCTCGTTCGACGCGCGCAGTGACGGGTTAGCCGTGGAGTTCAGTCGGGGGCTGCGTGGCGATGAGGGTGAGCTTTTCTGACCGGGCCAGGGACTTGATGGCGGCTTCACGTGTGAGGGCCGCTCCCTTGGTATCCTGATACTCGGTGTATCTCACCGCCAGCGGGCTTCGGTGTTTCGTATATTTTGCGCCTTTGCCAGTTCTGTGTTCTTCCAGCCTCCGCTTCAGATCGTTCGTGATGCCGGTGTAGAGGCTCTTGTCTGAGCATTCTAAGATGTAGACGATCCATTTCATTCCGGCAATCCCACTACGTCGTAAAAGGCTGGCCTCTGGATGTCGCGAGTTGTTGGGCGGCGTCAGCGCGGCGTCGTTGAGTGTATCAGGCCCTGTACTTGCGGTGGCAGGGAAAAGTGGAGCGGGGCCTGGTGTGGTGCCGTGATATGGCGGAGTTGCCACGCGCGTGGGATCGATGACTGCATATTCTTGACAGGTTCGGACGGCAGGTCTAGCCTGATAGCAGAGACCGTAGGATTATCAACTTAGGAGAACCCATTATGCATCAGAAGCGACGCATCCACGACGCGATCGTGGGAATCGTGGTAACGGCGGGCGTGGCGTTGGGCCATTATGTGAGCGCCCATTGGCTCCTGGTCCCTGCGGCCATTGGCGTCACGCTCATTCAGAGCGGCATCACGGGCTTTTGCCCCGTGTATTTTGCGCTCGATCGTCTTCTCCCTTCCAAGGGCGCAACCGATTCGCACGGCTGTTGCGCGAAGTAAGCGCGCAGACCAGCAGTCTGGAAGTTAGACAAGGTGAAGGGGCCGCCCTGCCTTGTCCGCGCGCGGGGCCTCCGAGATTCCTGTCACCCCTTGATCCCGAACGTGAAAAGGGGACTCGTCGTATCATGGAACGTTGAGATTCCGACGGTCGGTCCCTGAATCGTCGAGATGTCAAGCGTGCCGCACGCCACGGACCCCATCCTGTCCGCCACATCAGGAAGGAAATTGCCCCATGCCTTCATGTGTGCTGTCCCACTATTGGGTTGCTCGTGTTGCACGGGCGATCAGCCTGGCCGTTGTGCTTGCGGGATGCGCCACCGTGCCGAGCCAATATGTTGAAATGGCCGAGCCTGGCGCAACGCTCACGTTGCTGACCGCCCATCCGGACCTGTATCGAGGCAAGGTGCTGCTGTTGGGAGGGACGATTGTCGAGGAAGAAGAGAATGCCCCGTACCTCTGGTTGCGCCTGAAGAACCGGCCGCTGGATCAGGATTATATGCCCCATCGCCCGGTGGACACGAGCGGCCCTGAAGCCGGCCACTACTGGGTGATGATCCTCAAGCAGCAAATTCCCCGCGAGTACCGGCATTGGGCACGCATGACAGTGCTCGGGCGAGTCACGGGGACACAACGATTGACGAGCGAACCGGTGCTTTCGCTCCTCTACGTACGAGGCTGGGGGGCCAGCCGGACTCATGACGCGGTCTGGGAGGATTCATCTGATCCCAATTATATCCCCTCAATTCCTGCAGGCCTTGGGAGGTGATCCGGGGGAGGGTTCCCGTTATACGACGCACCCGGTCTTGGGCGGAGAGCCATGAAGAGGTTGCTTGCAGCTTGGGCGGTCCAGAGGCGGAGGGCTTTCCCCCAAGCCTGAGGTGCAGGGGGGCGACTCATTCCTTCCACTGTGATAAAATCTGCGACTCATTATTAACTCGGTGGAGGAGGATGTAACATGTTGAAGGAAGTGGGGGGGGATATTTTATTGACGAAGGCGGATGCCCTGGCGCATGGCGTCGCACCCAATGACAACTTTGGGAACGGGTTGGCGCTGGCTCTTAGAGAGCAGTGGCCGGCGATGTATAAGGACTTCCGGCATTATTCCCAGACGTTTAGCCCCAAGGTTGGCGAGCTGTGGAGCTGGGCCGGCGTGGGCGGCGTCCGGATTGTGAATCTGTTTACGCAGGAGGCGGCGGTCAGTCACGGCTCCGCCCACCCGGGTCGGGCCACGATCGAGAATGTGAATCATTGCCTGAAAGCACTGGTCAAGGCGATTGAGACTGAGAAGTTCACGAGCATCGCGCTTCCACGCTTGGCGACCGGTGTGGGCGGGCTCGACTGGAAAGACGTCAAGCCGCTGATGGAAAAACATCTTGGCCATCTGTCCATCCCCGTGTATGTCTATGCCTCCTATCAGCCAGGGGTGCAGGCAGCAGAATAAGAGGGGGAAGCAGGGGCGAATCGGGAAGGTGAGGGCGGCCGAGCCAATCCTCTGTGCTCGCGCAACGCGCGGTCTGGGAAGACCCTCGTTGGACGCGCGCAGTTGAGGATCGGCTCGGCCGCCCTCCCTGTTTCGTGGTGATTCGGCCCCTGTTATAGGAGGGGAAGCGGTAGCGAGCAAGCCTGAAAAGACCGTTTATAGTGGCCGTTCGACGCGCGCAGTTCGGGATTCATCCAGGCCGCCCCTTCTCTGTCACGTTCGGTTGCAGCGGGAGAGAGAGGGAACGAGGATTGTATCAACTCTATGCCACCATTTTCACTTGTGATTAGTTGACACGACTGTATGCACAAAGTAGCCTGTCACCACTTCGGCTTACTTGAGGGAAGTGGTGATGCCTCCCCGCATGGAAGAATAGTATGGCATGAGAAAAATACGAATCAACGCTGATAAATCGTATCTGTGGAAGGCCGACATTGCGGCCTCGGTGGACCAGTTTAACCAGTGGTTCATACGATTCGCGCCCGAAGCGTTCCGTTCGACCAGAATCAAGACGACCGCACACGTCAAGGCTGCGCTCCTTGCAACCCGTGACCTGCAACGTCTTGATGTCGTCACTCTCAAGGCCAACCCGAGTGTGCTGCCAACACTCCGTATGTGTACGGCCCCTCCGTTGGCAGTGGACCGATTGATTGGCCTTGCCGATGCGAATAAGAACCTGGTTGGTCGGATGGAGGAGGGCAAGCTGCCCGTGAAGATGAACGCGGTGGACCTTGACGTAGAGCTAACGGCTCTTTGTCGAATTCTTGTGAAGCTTTTGGATCGCGATATTTTCCCGTGGCTCAGCGAGGGCCAGGAGCCAACCGATCTGGAACGTGAGCGGGCGTCAACAATCGTTGCGGACCGTCTTTGTAGTGCGGTGGCCAACCCGATCGTGCGTAATGCCCAGGAGCAGCGATAACTCGCATTGATTGGGAAATATCTTGAGAAGCGCGGGTATCGAAAACAGTCTCATCCGGCCGGAAAACCGCTCACGCAGATGGCTGCGGGCACGTATGCGTTTCGGATGAACTTGCCGGTCGGTAAGGCGCGCAAGGTCAATATCCCCATCGACGTGGTGATTCAGCCTGCGAGGCTTCGTAAGGATCGGCTGCCAATTCTGATTGAGGCCAAATCGGCCGGCGACTTCACCAATACAAACAAGCGTCGCAAGGAGGAAGCCACGAAGATTCATCAGCTTCAGGCGACCTATGGAAAGTCTGTATCGCTTCTGTTGTTTCTGTGCGGGTACTTTGGCAGCGATTATCTTGGCTACGAAGCCGCCGAAGGGCTGGATTGGGTGTGGGAGCACCGGATTGACGATCTTCTCAAGCTGAGGCTGTAAGCGGCATGATTATTCAGCAGGACATCCCGGTTGAGATTCGCCGACAGGCGATCCAGGTGGAGATCGACGCGCGTAAGTCGGCAGCCGAGCGGAATCGCCTCGGCCAGTTCGCGACACCTCATGAACTAGCCGTAGAAATTGCCCGATACGTCGCGTCGCTTCGGGGGCAGCGCAGGGCGGGGATTTGCTTCGCCGACCCATCCATCGGTTCCGGTAGTTTCTTTTCAGCCGCACTCGCCGTTTTTGGCGCCAAGCAGATCGAGCGCGCGGTTGGCGTTGAGCTTGATCGAGCCTTTTGCGAGGCGGCTCGTGAACTGTGGTCGGAGGCCGGGCTGGATGTCGTGCATGGCGACTTCACACGGCTCGTCGCCAGCGGCCTGCACCCATCTTCGCCTAATGTGATTCTGGCCAACCCACCCTATGTCCGTCACCATCACCTGGAGCGAGAGAACAAAGAGCGCCTACAACGCCTCACATTCAAGATGACCGGCGTCGAGGTCAGCGGTCTCGCGGGCCTCTATGTCTATTTTTTACTGCTGGCCACGGCATGGATGCAGGATGGTGGGATTGCCGCATGGCTCATCCCATCGGAATTCATGGACGTCAACTATGGCTCGGCCCTCAAAGGATTTTTGACGGATCGGGTCACGCTTCTCCGTATTCATCGCTTCGACCCTGACGATGTCCAGTTCGGGGACGCGCTGGTGTCATCGGTTGTTCTCGTGTATCGAAAGGTACTACCGGCTCCCGATCATGTCGTTGAATTCACGTTTGGCGGCACCATTGCCGAGCCGCACGCCAAGGATGTTATTTTGCTTGATCGGCTGCGTGAGTCACGGAAGTGGACCGTATATCCGAGCCATGTCAAGAATGACCGGTGTACATCAGGAAACAGCGACGGCCCGACGTTCGCTGACTTCTTTCGTGTTCAACGAGGTATTGCAACAGGCAGTAACAAGTTTTTCGTTCTCGACCGAGCCGAGGCAACGCGCCGTGGGCTGCCTCCTCGCTACCTGCGTCCGATCCTGCCGAGCCCACGGCACCTCATGACGACTGTGGTTGAAGGCGACGAAGATGGCTATCCGCGCATCGACCGACAACTCTGTGTGATTGACTGTGACCTTCCTGAACCACTCGTCGAATCCCGCTATCCGGCCCTGTGGGAATATTTGCAAACCGCTGAGGCGCTTGGGGTCAAAAACGGCTACCTCGTAGGTAAGCGCGCCCCATGGTACAGGCAGGAACAGCGTATGCCGTCCCCGTTTCTTTGCACCTATATGGGCCGTGGTTCTCAGGATAAGCAGCCATTCCGCTTTATTTGGAATCGTTCGGCGGCGATTGGAACGAACCTTTATCTTATGCTCCATCCACAGAATGGTCTTTCGGCCATGCTCCGCAAGCATCCGGAGCGTAGCGCGGACGTTCATGAGCTGTTGCGTAGCGTTACCGGTCATGAGCTGCGCGGAGAAGGGCGTGTGTATGGCGGCGGTCTCAATAAGATCGAGCCAAAAGAACTTGGACGTATTTCTGCTGTGCCCTTTGTCGATCGCTGGCCTGAGTTGACGCGCAGTATGGAGCGAAATTCAGCGCCTCAGCTGTTTGAGTGATATCTGGGACTCTCCCTTCCTCCTCACTGCTCAGCATCCGCCATTTCTGCGATGACGGCCTGCAGGCCGGAGACGACGCGCGCCATTCGTGCGTATTGCACGAGCTCGGGTCTGTCTGTGTGTAAGTGGTAGGCCGGATAACGGAAGGGGGCGGTGTCGGTCACCATCACTGCCGGGAATCCCTCTTTCCAGAAGGCCCAATGGTCCGACCAGCCGACGCCTGGGACTAATCCCCAGAGGGCTCCTCCTTCGGAGGGAAATTGCGCCTGTCGCCGAAACGATCCCACCAGCTTCCGCACCAGAGGCCCGTTCTCCACGTTGCTGACGAAGGCGATGAAGTTCCCGATCGAGGGGTAGATGAGATTCAAGGGAAACAGAAGGTGCTGGCTTCCCGGTTCATCTGAGTAGTACCCGATAGTTTCCAGGCTGAGCATGAGGCTGATTCTTTCGCCTCGCTCGCGGCTGCGCTTGGCGTAGATGCGGCTTCCCATGTATCTGGTTTGAAAGAGCGGCGGTTCCTCGTTGGTGAAGGCCACGAATCGCAGCGTACGAGCCGGCCTGGTTTGTGCGAAGGCGCGAGCCAGAGCGAGCATCGCTGCCACACCGCTCGCATTATCGTTGGCGCCGGGACTGCCCTGTACCGAGTCGTAATGCGCACCGATGACGATAATGTCGTCCGGTCGTAAGCTCCCTCGTATTTCCGCCTCGACATTCTCGCAGCCGAACCCTCCCACCTCGTAGGATTGCCCCTTCACTTCGTAGCCGGAACCGGAGAGGCTGGTCCGAATATAATCTGCCGCCATGACGAGTCGGTCGTGGCAAAAGACGTTGCGTTCGCCGATCTGCCCCGCAAGCATCTGGACGTGGGAGCGGAGCTCCTGCTCCAGCCGTCGTTGCTCATCCGTCAGCGGAGGTAGCGGCCCCTGATGGCTTTGTCCTGGCATCCTGATCATGGTGAAACAACCTCGCAGGTTACTACGTACGCCAGCGCCAAAGACTGTGAAGCGTCCCTTGTGAAGCGTATCTCGTTGGAGATAAGAGCGTATGGCGTATAGCTGGCAGCAAAGATCCTTTCCCTCTTCATTCTGGACCATACGCGATTGGCTATATGCTTTTTTCAGGAACGAGATACGAACGACCCTTCACGAACGACGGATGAAGGAGGCGGCCATTTGAGCAGCCGGCTGGCCATTACGTGCTTGGGGGAGCCTCCTCTGTAGTTTTGGTCTCGCGAGACTGGTAGTAGGCGGCACAGTCGTCCTCTCGTCCCCGGACGATTCGTTTCCCCATGAATGGTGCTTGGCGGCTGGTGACTACGGTGCATTGGCGTTCGCCCTGGCCATCGTCGTAGTAGAGGAGAACCCAGTCGCGCGTTTTTTTGAGTTGATGGGCTAGGGCGCTGTTTGAGAACAGCACGGTATAGTGGTGGGCGCCTCGCTGGGTGTGGAGGAT
This sequence comes from Nitrospirota bacterium, assembly GCA_026387615.1. Taxonomy (GTDB): domain Bacteria; phylum Nitrospirota; class Nitrospiria; order Nitrospirales; family Nitrospiraceae; genus Palsa-1315. Next base: position 127 of record JAPLLI010000112.1, on the reverse strand, counting down.
CGGCAGCCAGGCTTCTTTCTTCGGATTGAACCGGTGCGGTGCGATGGTCTGCACTGTGCCGGCTTGGGCGGCTTCACGATATTCCCTGTCCACATCCAGTAATTCATCGACGGGAGGTTCCTCGGTT
>JAPLLI010000113.1 GCA_026387615.1 Nitrospirota bacterium | reverse complement strand
AGGAGCCAGGGCACCGGCTGGTCGTGTGCCCATTCCCAAGCCAGGACTGCTCCGGACTTTTTCATGTCGAAGTAGGCGTAGGGCAGGCCGGCCAGGGCCTTCTCGGCTGTGATGTGGTGATCGAGTATTAGGAGGGCCTTGGTCTGAGCCGCGAGGGTTTCCAGCGTTTCACGGGCATAGCTGAAGTCCACGATGACGACTCGTTGGTCTGCGAGTCCGTCAGGAAGCGGATTTCCGTGTTTGACGGGAATGAACCGGGCCGCGGGAAATCGAGTCCAGATCGCCCAGGCCGCGCCGAATCCATCGGTACATTCGGCGTGATAGAGGACGACCGTGGGGGGCTCGGCGAAGGGGTGTTGTATGCGGGAGTCAGCCATTGCGCCGGAGCATACCATGGGGCTCTCCGAGACTAAAGCCTTTTGGTGTAAAGGGGTCAGAGCCGGTTGAGGTGATCGATCAGCTGTCGTAAGCGGCTTGCGCTCCGGCGGTTGGAGGTGAAGACCAGGCGAGGTACGTGTGCGAGGGCCGGTTCGTCCAGTTCTTCCGGAAGTGCCGCGCATTGCTCGAAGGTGCCCTCGGACAACAGATCGCCAAACGATTGATGCAGGCCGGCTACCTGTTCGGGGGAGAGGCCGGCTTTCAGGCGCAGAGCCAATTGCCGCCCGACATAGCGCATGGAGTGGAATCGTCGGTAAAACGTGCGGATCTCGTCGATGGCGTCGTCCACAGAGGTGGCGATCTTGAACAGGCTGAGATCTTCGGGGTTAATTAGTTTACGGGCCAAGAGCTGGCGGGTGACGAACGCGTACCACTCGTCCCAATAGTCGCATCCGGGAGCCTGGAGGCAGACGATTGGTTGAGGGTCGCTCTTGCCGGTTTGGGCCAGCGTCAAAATTTCAAAGCCCTCGTCATGGGTTCCGAAGCCCCCAGGGAAGAGCGCAATCGCATTCGCCTCTTTCTGGAAAATCAGCTTACGGGTAAAGAAATATTTGAACGTGACGAGCTTCGGGTCGTCGGCGATGGTCCGATTCGGCCCCTGTTCGAAGGGCAGCATGATATTGACCCCGAAGCTGTTCTCGCGGCCTGCGCCCTCCTGGCAGGCGCGCATGATCCCGTCGGCTCCGCCGGTAATGACCATGAATCCTGCCTGGACGATCTGACGGGAAAACTGGACGGCCATCTCGTAGTTGGGATCGTCCGTGGCGGTGCGGGCCGAGCCGAAGATGCTGATTTTTTGCCGATCGCGGTAATCGTGGAAGACGCGAAACGCGTGGCGGAGTTCTTTGACGGCGCGGTTGACGATTTTCAGATCCAGGACGTCCAGATGGGAATCGTGGAGCCTGAGGGTTCCGGCCAGCAGTTCCTTCATGATCGCGGCCTGCAAGTCGTCTTCCGGACGATCGAGCAGGAGGCGAATGTGGCCGAGCAATTCCTCGTTCGAGGGCAGGGGGTGGGAGCGGCTCTGAGAGGTTTTCATGGAAGCATTCCTCTGCGATGAGAGTTCCATTGAATCGACTAGCAGGATGCTGAAAAAGTCCGCCAGCGGCGTTCTCGCTTTACGAAGAGGCGCAACGTACCAACCCGTACGCCTCGCCTCTTCGCTCGCTGCGGCCTTGCTGGACGGCCTTTTTGAGCATCCTGTGGGTGTTCAGGCCGCAGTGCCACCCGGAGCATTTTGGTCGCTTTTTCGTATGCACCGAGTTTTTTGCAGCCTGCTAAAGGAAATTCTATCAGCCGATCGCGGATCGGTCAAAGGAATGGCGAAGATGTGCGAAGTTACGGGCGGCCGTGGGAGGAGGGCATGGTCTGAAGCGCCCAGGCCCTGATGCGTGAGAGATCGGAGGAGGAGAGGTCGGTGAACTGAATATCGACCTGCCAGGGGCTGGCCCCGCGGGAGGCCGTATCGGATTCTGTGCCGGGAGCCGTGCTCGTCATGACCCGTCCGCGAATGGTCAGGGGCGTGTTTTGGCCGGAAATGGAAAACGACAGAACCACGTCCGTTTGTGGCGTGAGCTTCGTTGCCGATTCGATCAAGGTCCCGACATGGTTCAAGCGGGTGATCATAGCGTTGTAGTTGAGCGGGTGCGCCGACGTTCGTTCGAGTGCACTGACGACGACGGGGATCCTCGCACCGCGCCTGGGCGGGCTGAGCATCAGATCCTGCGCCGTGAGCACCCCGATCGGTTGGTTCTGTTTCGTGACGATCAAGAGGGAGGCGCCCGTCGCCAGCATGAGCGTCGAGGCTTCGGCCAAGGCTTGATCATGTTCGATGAACTGGACCGGGCGCGTCATGATCGTCCGGACTTCGATGTCGTGCGGTTCGAGGCCCTGCGCCACGACTTTCTTCACGATGTCGGTTGCGGTCATCAAGCCGAATTGCGTATCGGTATCCTTTATCAGCAGGCAGGGCGCCTGTTCCCGTTCGAGCAGGAGCGCCGCGTCACTGACGGAGACGTCTCCGGGAATTTGCACGACGCCTGGTGTCATCATATGGGCAATCACCGTTGGGGCAAGCTGTGTAGACTTAGGTGGCTTATTGTAGGTATCCGGCATGAGTGTCAGCCCTCGTATCGCTCGCGTCTGCAGGGGTTGTGAGGGCGTGATCCCAGGCAACATCCTCAAGTATAGCAGACGGGGCACCCTCGTCCCTATTGGTCTTCCCTTGTCAAGTGAAGGGTCCTGCGAATAGACTAGAATGATTATTCGGCGAACACAAGAATTGATCGATGATGCAACAGGATCTCATTCAACAGGATTTCCAGCGCCGCCTCAGCCAGATTCCTCCACAGGGGATGGGGCTGTCGGTGGACGTCTATTGTCCCGATCTGTTTGAGCTGGTGAGGCGGCTGAGGGCCCGAGGCCTTCAGCCTGGCTATCTCGAAGTCTTCAAGGCGACGACGACCGTCCTGGCAACGGTTCGCCAGGCGTTTCCCGATCTATCGATGGCCTATCACGGGGAGGGTCTCTGGATCACCCAGCCGGACGTGCAGGCCTCGCCGTTGTTTCAGCAGGATGTCGACGAGATGGTCGCGCAACTCAATGGCATCCAGAGTCTCTGGTTGAATCATGAATGCGCGATGAAGCAGATGGCGGGCTATTCGTTCGGCACCTATGTGCCTCCGTTGTATACGTCGCTGAGCGCCGAAGTGGTGGCGGTCAATATTGCGACGGTGCAGCAGGCGATGGACCGGCAGGGTGCCCGGCTGGACGGAACTGCGCCGCTTTTTCTCTTGGAGCTGCCGCCGCTCACCTATTTTGCCGTCGGCACGATCCCGATTCCTCATTTCTTCCGTCTCGTGACGGCGCTCGTGCCTTGCGGTCTCGTGTTGGATATCGGACATCTCTGGACGGTCTATCGCTATACCGCCGTGCGTCGGCGGATGGCCCTTGAGCAATTTGTGAAGGAATTCCTCGACGCATTTCCTCTGGAGCGGGTGGTTGAAATTCACGTGGCAGGCTTGGCCTGTCATGAGTCGGCTGGGGAGGTGGAGCGGGGAGCCGAGCCTCCTGCCTGGCTGGATGCCCATGCCGCCCCGATTCCCTCGGTCCTCTTCACGATGCTCGATCAGGTCCTGGCCCATCCGAGCCTTGTGAGCCTGAGGGCGGTGGCGCTGGAAGTCGATACTAAACCGATCGAGACGATTGTGGTGGAATATGCCGAGGCCGTTCGGCGTTTCTCTCCTCTCGTTCAGCAAACGATGGCGATGGGGATGGCCACCGAGCGGTTGATGGATCAGGCGCGTCCTTCAGGCATCATCCAGGAGCCGGTCAGCCAATCTGATCGAGCGCAGTTGCACGACGACTATGTCCGTTACGCGCAAATCATTTCCGGGCAAGCTCCCATGGGGGGGATTGAGTGGCGGGAGGCGGCGGAAGATCCGGCGGGGCTCACGGCTTATCGCACGTCCTATCTGCCCTACGAGATTCTCCATTGGGGGGGAGATCTCGCCGAGATGTTTCCGCAGACCTGCCGGATTCTTGCGGAGCGGGGCGTCTGTTTGACCGAGTTCGTGGCCTTCTGGTTTCGCATGCCACGGCCCCTCACCGAGTCGTATGATTTTTTTCTGCTTAAGATCGAACGGTTCATCGAGTTTGTGGCGGAGGCTGCGCCGGAGGCCGTGGCCTGCGTCGAAGAGGAAAGTGCTGTGCTGCGTCAGGCCTATGCAGACGCGAATGAAGTGGTGGGACCTGTGATGGAGAGAGGGAGCGCCTGATGAGCTTCTGGCAATCACTGACAGGGCCGGTCATCGGCCTGGCGCCGATGGATGGGGTCACCGATGCAACTTTCCGGCATACCGTGGCCTTGCAGGGAAAGCCGGATGTCTCCTTCACGGAGTTCACTCATGTGCATGACGTTTGTCGGGGACCGGAGTTTTTGCTGGACTCCCTTGTCTATCACGAGGCGGAACGGCCGGTCGTCGCACAGCTCTACGGGAAAGATCCGGACCTCTTTTATCAGGCGGCCCATGCAGTTTGTGAGTTGGGGTTTGACGGGCTGGATATCAACATGGGTTGTCCCTCGCGCAGCGTCGCTTCATCCGGGTCAGGCGCCGGGCTGATCCGAACGCCTGACGTGGCCCATGCGATCATGCAGGCCACTCGGCGGGGGATCGCCGATTGGGCTGCCGGTCAGACCCTGGAGGGAGCGGGCCTCAAGCCAGGCAGGGTGGAGGCGATCCGGTTGATGAACGAGCGGCGGCAGGGGGCGCGCCCGCTTGTCCGTGAGACGATTCCCCTCTCCGTCAAGACCCGCCTGGGGTACGACGTGGCGATCGTCGATCGTTGGATCGAGCATCTTCTTCTGGAACAGCCTGCCGTGATTTCTCTTCATGGCCGCACCTTGCAACAATTGTATCGGGGGGAAGCGGATTGGGGGGCCATTGCCAGGGCCGCGGAGATTGCGCGGGGCAGCGGAACCCTGCTGTTTGGCAATGGCGATGTGCACAGCCTTCAGGATGTCGTGCGCCGCGTGCGCGAGACAGGCGTGGATGGTGTGTTGGTTGGCCGGGCCACTCTTGGAACCCCCTGGTTTTTTCAGCAGAAAGAGGCGGCGCGAACTCTGCTGTGTCATCATCTGCCTGGCGCGGGGCCTGAACCGGTGCTGCCGTCGCTGGATGTGCGTTTCGCGCTGTTGCTCGATCATGCCAGACGGTTCGAGGCGGCCTGTGGGACCGCGCAGTTCAGGCGGATGCGCAAACATCTGGGGTGGTACTGCAAAGGGTTCCCTCATGCCGCCTCGCTCCGGGCCAGCATGGTCCGGGTCTCGTCGGCCGCCGACGTGGAAGAGGTGCTGGCCAACTTCAGCAGGACCTGTGCGACGCTCCCTGAGGCTCCCGATCCGCTGCCGTGTGAACTCTTTTCTTCTACGCAACCCTCTCCGACGCTCTAGATGCAGCTCATTCTGGCTTCCACCTCTCCACGCCGCCGCGAGTTGCTCGCCCTGCTGGGTGTTCCATTCGACGTGCGGGATCCTTCGTTTGAGGAGCGATTGGAGCCTGGACGGAGCGCGATCGAGCAGGTGCAGGATTTCGCGCAGGGTAAGGCCCGATCGGTGGCCCAGCAAGAGCCAAAGGCGGTCGTGCTGGGGAGCGACACGGTGATCGAGCTGGATCATGAGGTGCTGGGGAAGCCGGCCGATCTGGCAGAGGCCCGATCGATGCTCCGGCGTCTGGCTGGCCGTGACCATCGAGTGCTCACAGCGGTCGCGCTCGTCTGTCCCGCTCGTGCGATCGATGTCGTCGCTTTGTCCGCAGCCATTGTGAGGATGAAGCCCTACGAGGCATCAGGGCACGAACGTTACCTGGCGACCGGAGAAAGTTTCGGGAAGGCCGGCGCCTATTCGATTCAGGGAGCAGGCGGCGACTTGATCGAGTCCATCGAGGGTGATTTCCCGACCGTGGTCGGGCTGCCGCTTCGCCTGGTCGCCCGGCTGCTTGTGCAGGCCGGCATGAGCCTGCCAGTCGATCTCGAGGCGCTCTATGCAGCCAGGCCCTATCCCAACTGGGCTCGCTTTTCCGGTTGATTGCAAAGGGGGGAGGGTTTTCGTACAATGCCGCCCCATCATTCCTTGTGTGGCTTACGGAGGGAGTTATGAGCGTGCGAAACCTGACATCTGCAGCGTGGATTGGTGGCCTGGCCACCGGTGTCGTCGTGGGCCTGTTGACGGTCGGTGGTCTTCAGTCGGTCTGGGCTATCGACGTAAAGTTGTCTCAGGAAGAGGCGCAGAAGGCCTTGGAGGCCGGGCGGGCGCCGATGGAGAAAGCCAGTAGCCCGGAAGAGATCAAGCGCATCCTCCAGCATGCCTCGATGGTCACGAGGGCCGGAGCCGATCCGGAGAAAGATTCCTGCGGAGCCAGCGCCATCCTCCGGACCAAACGGTATCGGTTGGAAGCCTTCGGCCGGCAGGAAGCGGCAGAGTCTAAGAAGCGGAAGACGGATGTGCGCATGCCCGACGAGTTCATCAAGAAAGTCATGGACATGCCGAATATGGAGATTGAGGTCCAGCTCTGTGGCGATGACGAATATTTTGCCGAGGGTGCCTTGATCGAGTTGCAGCAGGGCTCAAAAAAGATCAAGCCCGTCGATATCGGGAAAGCCGAGCGTGGTAGAAAAAACGAGGGAAGCGGACCAGCCTTTCGGTCGCGTTTTACTGCCTTGTTTGCCTATGAAAAATTTGATGCCAATGCGGCATCGGTGTTCGTCGTCAATTTACAGGACGGAAAAGAAGCCAGAATTCCTGCCGATTTTTCCAAGATCAAGTAGGCCTTTCCTTTGGGGCCTTTCCTGACAGAGGCACTTGTGCCTCTGTCAGGAAAGCAATCATCCCAGCCATTTCGTCGGTTCCCTGGTCCTTCCCTTGCACTTTCCCACCTGAGAGTTGGATAGACCGCTATAAGCCTGGAGATTGAGGCAATTATCCTCAAAAGTGCCAGTCTGTCCGTGGCATTATGCGACAATATAATCTTGGTCTTCTCTAGCGCGGGAGGCGAGTTTTGACGTCTAGTTACCAAGGAAGGAGTCCGGCATGACCGAAGAGGTGGGCGCGATTCTCGTCGTCGATGACGATGCGGAGATGCGAGAGCTGGTCCATGATGTCCTCAAGGACCGCGGGCATCAGATCTTCATGGCGGGAAGCGGGCAGGAGGCCCTCACCCTGTTGGAGAGGACGGATTATGCCGTCGTGCTGACGGATCTGAGGATGAAGGGGATGCTGGGGACGGAGTTACTGACAGAAATCCGGCGTTTGTATCCGGACATTGGGGTCGTGCTGATGACTGCCTTTGGAACGGTCGATACAGCGGTCGAGGCCATGAAGCGGGGCGCCAGCGACTACTTGACTAAGCCGGTGAAAAACGATGAGCTAGTGCGTGTCGTCGAGCGGGTGATGCGCGAGGCTGGGTTACGGCGGGAAGTGAACCGACTGCGGCGGGAGGTGCACAAGGAGTATAGCTTCCATCAGATTATCGGCAAGAGCAAGCCGATGCAGGAGGTGTTCGACCTGATCCGGCGGGTCGCCGATAGTCCGACGAATTTATTGATCACCGGCGAGAGTGGCACCGGCAAAGAGCTGGTGGCCAAGGCTATTCATTATAATAGCGATCGCAAGGATGCGCCGTTTATTCCGGTCAACTGTGCTGCCATTCCGGAGCAGTTGCTCGAAAGCGAACTGTTCGGGCATATGCGGGGTTCGTTTACGGATGCGAAGATGGACAAGCGGGGTCTTTTTGAAGAGGCGCAGAAGGGCACGTTGTTTCTTGACGAGATCAGCGAATTGCCGCTGATGCTGCAGGCCAAGATTTTGCGCGCGATCCAGGAGAAAGAGATTCGCCGTGTGGGGGCAAATAAGCCGATTGCCGTGGATGTCCGCATCATTGCGGCGACGAATCTCACCCTGACGGAAGAGGTCAAGGCGAAGCGCTTTCGGGAGGATTTGTACTACCGGCTCAATGTGATCGAGCTGCGCCTGCCCCCCTTACGCGAGCGCCGCGAAGATATTCCGCTACTCGTGGATGCGTTCATGAAGAAATGTGCAGAATCTCGGGGGAAGCAGATCCAGGGCGTAAGCGAGTCGGCGTTGGCGATGTTGGTGGATTATGCTTGGCCGGGCAATGTGCGTGAATTGGAAAATGTAATCGAGCGGGCGGTCACGCTCACCCGGAGCGAGAAAATTGTTCCGGGCGATCTTCCGGGCACGATTCAGGGCGCCCGCGGAGATCGACGTGTGCTCGATGATGCGGCGGAGCGGACCCTGCCGCTAGACGAAGTGGAAAAGGAATATATTCTGAAGATTCTCGAAAAAACGAACGGCAATAAGTATCAGGCTGCCCAGATCCTCGGGATCGATCGCAAGACGCTCTACCGGAAGCTGGGCGAGATCGAAGGGAAGACGCCAGCGTGAGCCAAGAGTTGCACGATAGCGAGGAACAGTTTCGTCTGATTGTAGAGGCCGCTCCCAATGGCATGCTACTCGTTGACGAGCGAGGCCTGATCGTTATGGTGAATGGCTCCGCGTTGAAGCAATTCGGCTATGAGAGGGAGGAGTTGCTTGGCCAGTCGGTCGAGGTGCTCATTCCTGGGTCCTCTCGATCTGATCACCGGCAACACCATGCCGGGTTCATGCAGGCGCCTCAAGCACGATCGATGGGGGGGCGGCGGGAGCTGTTTGGCTTGCGGAAGGATGGGAGTGAGTTTGCCGTTGAAATTGGACTCACACCTATCCAGACGGCTAGAGGGATGGGGGTGGTGGCGTCGATCGTGGACATTTCAGAGCGCAAACGTCTGGAAATCCAACTTCGGCAGGCGGAGCGGTTAGCGGAACTAGGCACCTTGGCGTCCGGGATGGCGCATGAAATCGGGACGCCAATGAACGTGATCCTCGGGCGTGCGGAGTACCTGCTTCAACGTACTGCCGATGAAGGGATGAAGAAGGGCCTGGCCACGATCGTGGCGCAGGTTGAGCGCATCACCAAGGTGATGAACCAACTCCTGTCCTTTGCCCGGCGGAGGACGCCGGAGCGGCGGGCCGTCGATGTCGGGGCGATCGTGGAGGAGAGCCTGGAGATGTTCCAGGAGCGGATCGCTCAAAGTCGCATCACGGTTGACAAGACGATTGCCGCATCCCTGCCTCCGGTCCTCGCCGATCGGGACCAGCTCATCCAAGTCCTCATCAATCTCGTGATGAACAGTCTCCATGCCATGCCGGAGGGAGGGACGCTCCGGTTGAGCCTCGCGCGTGAGAACGACTATGTGTGTCTCAAGGTCGCCGATACGGGCCATGGGATGACGGAAGAGACCCGGTTGAAAGTGTTCGATCCGTTTTTCACCACGAAGGAGTTCGGGAAGGGGACAGGCTTAGGCCTTACGGTGGTGAAGGGCATTATCGAGGAACATGGCGGAACCATTGGCCTGGAGAGTGCTGTGGAGCAGGGGACGACCTTTACCATCCGATTGCCCTTCGGCGAGGCTGGGGCTGCCGGTTCTCCTTCATCGACAGGAAACTAATTTCTCAGATATTCGAGTATTGGCGAGTCTGCCCCTGTTGCGATCTGCGACAGGCATGGAATGGCGCCTGCCCCAATTCTCGCCAGGCTCATAGATTTTTTCAAGTCCGAACCAGTTGGCCTTGTTGAAATTTCAAGCTGGCTAGTGCAGTTACGGGTTTTGTGGATTTTGAGCGATTGGAGCCTGGCTGGCATAGGTTGTGAATTCCTGCTTCGCATGGGATTCAATGGGCGGGAGGCGAGGGGGCGATGGCTGTGATGCAGGAAAAGGAGCCAGCGGTGTTACTCATCGCCGAAGATGACCGGGAAATGCGGAGTCTCCTGTGCGATGAGCTGTGGGATCTGGGGCTGTCGATCCGGGAAGCCGCCGACGGGGACGAGGCGCTTCGGTCGGTGCTCGATACCCGTCCGTCGTTGATTCTCACGGATCTTCGAATGCCGGCCGGCGGCGTCGATTACATTTCTAGGCTCCGGACCTTTGCGCCCGGGGTGCCGATCGTGTTGCTGACGTCATTTGGAGACCCCCAGACAAAGGCCGATGTCCTGGCCATGGGCGTTGAAGCCTACTTCGATAAGCCGGTTCGCCTGAGCGAGCTTAAGGGAGCCGTCCGGCGGCTGTTAGGCCCGGCAATGGATGGAAAAATCGACTGAGTTCTTGTATCCTGACGCCCTACAACGTGCCTTGAGGTATGAGATGGCCGGATCTCACAAAGAACATTCTGCAGTCCACCCCTTTACAGACCCGATTCTTGCCGCTCGACTGGAAGCCATCAAGCAGTTAGCCGGGGGATTTTCCGAGCGAGTGGCGGTTGTCGATCGCAATTTCAATGTGATTTACGCAAATGAATTGGCATGGTCAGAAGAGCCCTCCCTGTCATCTGACCATTCGGCCAAGTGTTACGAGGCCTTTGCTCACCGGGCAGACCCCTGCGGCACCTGTCCGGCGACAAATCTGTATGAATCGCCCGATGTCCGGTCCGTGGCCTGCTCCTCTGGAGGAGACGGGGCTGCCTGCGGCATGCATCAGGCGTTTCCGCTCGTCGCAAGCAGCGGCGAGGTTGAATCGGTGCTAGTCCGGTTTAAAGCCGTGCCGGAGCTCGGAGTTCCGACGAGCGGTGGTCGGATGGATGTTGCCGGCGAATCGAAGTTGGGTGAGTTGATCGGCTCGAGCCAGCCGATGCGAGACCTCCTCGGCATGATCCGGCTGGTGGCGGACAGTAACGCAACCGTGTTGATCCAGGGAGAGAGCGGCACCGGTAAGGAGCTGGTCGCGAAAACGATTCACCGCACTAGCTATCGGCGGGGGAAGCCGTTCGTGGTGGTCGACTGCGGGTCGCTGCCGGAAACACTGTTAGAGAGTGAATTGTTCGGCCATATGAAGGGATCGTTCACGGGTGCTCATGCGACGAAGCGGGGACTCTTCGAAGAGGCCGATGGCGGCACGATTTTCCTGGATGAGATCGCCGACACGACGCCAACGTTTCAAGCCAAATTGTTGCGGGTGCTTCAAGAGGGAGAGATCAAGCGGGTTGGAGGAAACCAGTCCATCAAAATCGATGTGCGGGTGATTTCGGCGACGAACAAGGATCTGGTTGACCTCGTCAAGGCCAAGGCCTTTCGGCAAGATTTGTATTATCGGCTTGCCGTGCTCCCGCTCTATCTGCCGGCCCTCCGTGAGCGACGAGAGGATATTCCCCTCCTGGTGCAGCATTTTGTCGGGGTGTCCTGTGCGCGGCATCGGCAGCCGATCCGTCACGTGTTGCCGGAGGTGATGCAGGCGCTTGTCCGGGCTCCTTGGCCCGGCAATGTGCGTGAGTTGCAGCATTATCTTGAGCGAGCGGTTGTCACCACGACTGGTCCCGACCTGAGTTGCAAGGATATCCTGACGCTGGGATCCGAGGCGGCCGGGCATGATCTCCGTACCGTGGCGCGTGGCGCGGTCCAGCAGGCTGAGCGCGCAAAAATCATTCAGGCCCTGCAGCAGGCCGGCGGTAATCGTACGAAGGCTTCCAAGCTCCTGAATATCAGCCGTGCGAGTCTTTACACCAAGCTTCGGACATATGAGATAGACGGCCTGTAGCCCTGTATCTTTGACCGCTTATGTCTTATTCGGCGTCCTTCGTGATGAATTCCGTTTTCTGTCTTTGGCATACACTATGCCCATTTTCTCCCCAATTTAGGTTCTTGAGTAGTCCAATAAATTGGACAGTCTATCTATTTGAAATCTAGCTGATTTTCTCTTTCATCGCGGATGACTGTCTAGTTATGTGGAATTCTGAATAGAGTGAGTCGCTAGAGTTAAAAAAATGGCAAATACGAATCGAAAGGATTGGAGCGGCGCAACTGGTCATTTGTGCTGAGATGACTGCCGAGGCACGTAAGTTGCGGATACGTAGCGCTGCTGGTGAGGGTCTGGGGAATTTTGGACCGGCCTCCGGATGACCCTCTCCTCCGCAAGGAGGAAACCTTCACCAGCACCTAAGGATAGGCCGAAGGAAATAAGCAACGATCAGTCATCAGTG
>JAPLLI010000119.1 GCA_026387615.1 Nitrospirota bacterium | reverse complement strand
GTGCATGGGAAAGGGATCGTGCTCAACGAGCCCTCGGTCGTGGCGGTTGAGAAAAAGACCGAACGAGTGCTCGCGGTCGGCACGGAAGCGAAGCGCATGTTGGGCCGCACACCGGGCAACATCATCGCGGTGCGACCCATGAAGGAAGGCGTGATCGCCGACTTTGAAATGGCCGAGCAGATGTTGAAGCGGTTTATCCAGAAGGCGCACAACCGCAGCGCATTCGTGCGACCGCGCATCATCATTGGCGTGCCGTCGCGCATTACGCAGGTGGAACAGCGGGCGGTGCGTGATTCGGCTGAGTTGGCCGGCGCCCGGGAAGTCTATTTGATCGAAGAGCCGGTGGCCGCAGCCATTGGCGCCGGTCTTCCGATCACCGAACCCTCCGGTAACATGGTGGTCGATATTGGCGGCGGCACGACCGATATCGCCGTCATCTCGCTCGGTGGAATCGTCTATAGCGAGTCCGTTAAGGTGGCGGGCGATCGCATGGACGATGCGATCATGAACTATATTAAGAAGAAGTATAACCTCCTCATCGGTGAACATATGGCGGAGCGGATCAAGTTTGAAATCGGGTCCGCCTATCCCTTTGAGGAACGAAAGACCATGATGATCAAGGGGCGCGACTTGATTTCCGGCATTCCACGCACGTTGGTGGTGGATGACGCGGAAATCCGGGAAGCGTTGCAGGAACCGATCGGGACAATCGTGAACGCGATTAAAGTGGCCCTGGAGAATACCCCGCCTGAACTGGCGGGTGACATTATCGATCGTGGCATCGTGCTCACGGGCGGGGGATCTCTGCTGAAGGGCATGGATACGCGCTTTCGGGAGGAGACGAATCTGCCGATCATCACCGTGGACGATCCGCTGACCTCCGTCGTGTTGGGAGTCGGGAAAATCCTCGATGAGTTGGATCTGCTCGCCAAAGTGTCGGTGATGTCCCAGGCCAATACGTACCGATAAGGTTCCATCCCGAATTCCCTTATGTGGATGGTTAACTCTCGCTCATCCTCCGGTGCCAGACTTGTCGCAGTTGCCTGCTTCGCGCTCCTGCTGGTGGCGCTTGTCCTGCTTCCCAATCAAATCCAAGGTCTCCTGCATTATCTAGATGGGCCGGTGGGGCACGTGGTGAGTGTTCCGCTTGAAGCCATTGCGTCGTTTGATGCCGGCATTGTCGCTCGCTGGGAGCAGTATGTCGCGTTGCAAGGGGTGTGGGAAGAGAACCAGCAATTACGGAAAGAAATTGAGTGGCTGCGCGGACAAAATAGCCAGTTACGCGAGTCGGCTGCCGCGACAGAGCGATTGACGGCTTTGCTGCAATTTAAAGAGCAGGCCCTTCCCACCATGGTCGCCGCTCAAGTCATCGGGCGGGATGCGACGAACCGCTATCGTGCCATTATTCTCAATAAGGGCGAGAGCGATGGGATCATGCCGGATATGGGCGTGATTACGCCGGCTGGCGTCGTCGGGCGCGTGGTGAAAACGACAGGGTCTTCCTCGGTGGTGCTCTTGGTGACGGATCCGAACAATGCCATCGCCGGACTCATTCAGCGGACGAGGGACGAAGGCATCGTGGAAGGGACCCAGCAGGGGCTGGCCAAGCTGAAGTATATCCCGTTGCTCTCGACGCTTCGTGACGGTGATCGGGTTGTGACCTCGGGCCTTGTTGGAGGTTTCCCACGAGGACTTGCGATTGGCACGATTACGCATATCGATAAACAGGAAGGCGCTCTCTTTCTCTCTGCCGAGCTCCTGCCGGAAGTTGATGTCGGCCGCGTGGAGGAAGTCTTGGTGATCCAGTCCTCGTATGGACAGGCTACGAAGGTTGCCGGAGGAGTGGATCTGCCTGGGAAGCCGCTCCCATGAAGTTTCTCCTCTATCTGATTCTTGTCCTGTTGCTCGTGCCCACGCAGACGACGTTGCTGCCCTATCTGAGTGTCTGGGGCATCAAGCCAGATTTGGGGCTGGTGGCTGCCGCATGTATCGGCCTGTTTGCCGGAGAAATGGACGGGCTTCTTGTGGGGCTCGCGATCGGCTGGGCCCTGAGTTTGTTTTCCGCCGGTGAACTGTGGGTGAGTCTCCTCACGGACGGAGGCGTGGGGCTCTTGGCGGGATTCCTTGGACGGCAGGTGTCGCAGGTGACGTTCGCGACGTTGGGTGTGGGGGTGCTGTTGGTTTCCTTGGCAAGCGGGCTGCTTGCCATTGTAAATTTCAAGAACGTTGACTCGGCTCAGATGTGGTGGATCGTTGAGTCCATTGTTTTGCCCCAGGCGTGTTTTGACGGGTTGGTGGGGGCGGGTCTGTATTGGCTGCTTTCGCAACGGTTTGATGTGACCCGCCTGAGGACCGAGTAGCAGGTCCGTGATGGGCGTGGCGGAATATTGATTGTGACGCATGGCACCTGCTGGTTTGCACGATTCTGAACTGGGTGAGCTTCAACGCCGATTGATCATTCTGCGCGTTGGGCTGCTGCTCGTCGTGGCCCTCTTAGGGTTGCGACTCTGGCACTTGCAGATTCGTGAGGGCCCCTACTACCGGGATCTCTCCGAGAACAATCGGACACGCTCCGTCATTATGGAGCCCGCACGAGGGTTGATCTACGACCGCAACGGGGTGTTGCTGGCGAACAATGTTCCCAGCTTCACGCTCTATGTGTCGCTTGAAGACGTGAAGGATCGCAGTCTGCTCAGTGATCAGCTTGCGACGCTCTTGGGGCTCGATCCTGTATTTGTCCGGAAGAAGCTCACGGCCCGAGGCAGCAAGCAGCTGCCGCGCAAGGTGAAGGATCGCCTCACCCTTCGTGAGGCGACGTTGATCGAGTCGCATCGTTTGGACTTGCCCGGAGTGATGGTGCAAGTCGAATCCCAACGGAACTATCCCGGCGGCGTAACGGCCTCGCATCTCTTGGGCTATGTCGGGGAAGTGTCGCCGGAGCAGTTGGAGAAGCCGGAATTTTCCGATCTGCACCAGGGCAGCATTGTCGGCCAATATGGCGTGGAGAAGTTTTTCGACCGGCTCGTACGGGGTCAGGCCGGGCAAAAAAGCATTGAAGTCGATGCGTTGGGTCATGAGAAACGAACGGTCGTCGTGGATCAGCCCCATGCCGGGGATAATTTATACCTGACGATCGACGTCCGGTTGCAGAAGGTGGCTGAAAGCTTACTGGGAGAAGAGTCTGGCGCGATTGTCGCACTTGATCCCAGGACCGGAGACGTGCTCGCCATGGCCAGCCGCCCTGGTTTTGACCCGAACATTCTTTCGCGGGAACTGACGCCGAAACAATGGGCCGAGATCGTGCAAGATGAAGGGCGTCCGTTGAACAATCGAGCCTCCCAAGGGCAGTACCCACCCGGTTCGGTCTTCAAAGTGATGATGGCCGCTGCCGCGTTGGAATCCAATACCGTCACGCCCTCGACCACCATCCATTGCAATGGAGGCTATCAGTTCGGCCGGCGTCTCTATCATGACTGGAAGGCCGGCGGGCATGGTTCGGTGGATCTTCGGCGCGCGCTCGTGCAGTCGTGCGACGTCTATTTCTATACGGTTGGTCAGCGGATGGGGATTGAGACGATGGCCTCCTTTGCCCACCAGTTTGGGTTGGGAGAGGAGACAGGGATTGAGCTGCCGTCTGAACGGATCGGGATCGTGCCTTCCGCCGCCTGGAAATTGAAGGCTAAGAATGAGCCATGGTTGCCGGGCGAAACGATCTCCGCCTCGATCGGCCAGGGTTATGTGAATGTGACCCCGCTGCAGATGGCGAGTCTGATTGGAACGGTGGCCAACGACGGCGTCACCTTTCGGCCGCGATTGGTTCAGGCGGTGATGGATCGAGCGACGGGAGAGCTGCAACATCGGCCTGCGGTGCCCAAGCGCACGTTGAATCTGCGGCCTGAGATCTTGCCGCTGATTAAAGAGGCGCTGGCCGGGGTGGTGAAAGAGGGGACCGCAACGCGGGCGAAATCGGCGCTGGTGACGATTGCCGGAAAGACCGGCACGGCCCAGACGACGGCCTTGCGTACCGGTCCCGCGAAAGATATACCTAAAAAGTTCCGCGACCATGCCTGGTTTGTCGCGTTCGCTCCGGTCGAAGCGCCCACCATCGCTGTTGCGGTGCTGGGCGAACACATGGGCCATGGAGGGTCGGCCTCGGCGCCTCTCGCCAAAGAGCTGATCGAGACCTATGTGAGATTGATGCCGCCCCCTTCTCCCGGCGCCCTTGATAATGCCGGGATGCGGGACGGTCAGGCAGGAGAACAGGGAACGCGATGATCGATCGGATGATCAATAGCCGAGGCTTCGACAGTTTCGATCTCCGCTTTATCGGACTGGTCGCCGCCATTCTTGGGGTCGGCGTCTTGTCGATTTATAGCGTGACGCATGACCAGGGGGTGGCGTTCCCGTTTTATGCGAAACAGCTGGCCTGGATTGCGCTTGGCGCGGTCGCATTTCTGGTCATGTGGCTCTCGGACTATCATCGAATTGCCCGGTTAGCGTATCCTGCCTATGTGATTATCCTGGTCCTCTTGGCCGTTGTGTTGTTTGAGGGGAAGAGCAGCCGAGGGGCGCAACGGTGGAT